>JAFVCR010000027.1 GCA_017479035.1 Kiritimatiellia bacterium
CAAGTATATATTGCGGCGGAGGCTTTGCCGAGGTGGAGATCCACGGTGACGGTGAATTCTTTTTGTTCCATGACCTTTGCGAGGCGAGAGAGTTGGTCTTTGCCGGCCACTTCGCCTTTGCGGTATGCCCATTCGCGGTCGTAGAAGACCTCTGCTTTGCGGTCGTCGACGGTGGCACCGGAGTAGCCGGCGGCGGCGAGGACGCGTCCCCAATTGGGGTCTTGGCCGAACCATGATGTTTTGGCGAGTGGGCTTTTGGCGATGGCGCGTGCGGCTTTTTCGGCATCGCGGAGGGTTTTGGCACCTTGGACGCGCACGGTGACGAATTTCGTGGCGCCTTCGCCGTCCATTGCCATTTGCCGTGCGAGGCTTGTGCCGACGGCGGCAAGAGCCTCGGCGAAGGTGCGGTAGTCGGGGCTGGCGTGGTCGATGAGAGGATTGCCGGCGGCACCGGAGGCCATGATGATAACGGAGTCGTTGGTGGATTCGTCACCATCGACCACTACTTTGTTGAAGGAGACTTCGATTGCGCTTTTGAGGGCGCGGCGCAGCATTTGAGGGGTTATGGCGGCATCGGTAGTGATAAAGCCGAGCATTGTGGCCATGTTGGGTTCGATCATGCCGGAGCCCTTGCAGATGCCGCCGATGGTTACGGTTTTGCCGCCGATTTTGACGCGCACGGCGGCCTGTTTGGGTTTGGTGTCCGTAGTCATTATGGCCTTGGCGCAAGCGAGGGATGTGGAGGCGTTGCGTTTGAGGTTTTTGGCGGCGATGCGCATGCCGGAGAGCAGACGTTTGACGGGGAGGCGCCGGCCGATTACGCCGGTGGAGGCCACGGCTACGTGCGAGGGGGAGATGCCGAGTTCGCCGGCGGTGACGTTTGCGCAGAGGTGGGCATCGGCCAAGCCGTCGGAGCCGGTGCATGCGTTGGCGCAGCCGCTGTTGGCGAGGATGGCTTGGAGGGTGCCGTTTGCGAGGATGGAGCGATCGAACAAAACGGGGGCGGCGGCCACTTGGTTGGTGGTGAAAACGCCAGCGGCGGCGCAGGGGTGCGCGGCGACAAGGAGGATAACGTCGTCGCGGTTTTCGTATTTGATTTGCGCGGCTGCGGAGGCGGCTTTGAAACCCTTGGCGGCGCACACGCCACCGTCTATTTCTTTGATGCTTGACATGGTGGAGATTATAGCACATCCGCTGCGGACGTGCAACACAAAAGGGGTTTGGCGGGGTGGAAGTTGCAGGAATTGCAAGTGGAAATGCGAATAGTCCATAAATTGAAATCATTACAATTTAGACTTGCAAACTGCGTCAAAAAAAGGTATAATGGCGGGGTAATTTCGTTATGCGCAAGCCATGCATACGTACAGGAGCAGTAAAATGAGAAAAGAATGGGAATCGTTCGAGGGTGGACGCTGGGAGACGGAGATAAATGTTTCCGACTTCGTGCAGCGCAACTACAAGCCTTATGACGGCGATGCGTCGTTCCTGGCAGGGCCTACACCGGCAACGGATAAACTTTGGGGGCATCTCCAGGAGTTGTTCAAGGAGTCGCGCAAAAAAGGCGGCGTGCTGGATATGGATGCAGATACGGTGAGCGACATCAATGCGTATCCGGCGGGCTATCTGGACAAGGATCTTGAAAAGGTGGTGGGGTTGCAGACCGATGCGCCGCTGAAGCGCGCGTTTATGCCGTATGGCGGCATAAAGATGGCGGAGGAGTCGCTCACGACATACGGTTACACGCCGAATCCCGAATTGCACAAGATCTTCACGGTGTATCACAAGACGCACAACCAGGGCGTGTTTGACGCATACACGCCGGAGATTAGGCTTGCGCGCAAGTCCAAGATCATTACCGGTTTGCCCGATACCTACGGGCGCGGCCGCATCGTGGGCGACTACCGCCGCATTGCGCTGTATGGCATCGATAGGCTCATCGAGGCGAAGGAATACGATTTTGCGCATATCGGCGATGGCAACATGACCGAGGACGTGATACGTCTGCGCGAGGAAGTGGCCGAGCAGATCAAGGCTCTCAAGAAAATGAAGGACCTGGGCAAAACGTACGGGTTCGACATTTCCCAGCCGGCGAAGGACGCGAAGGAGGCCGTGCAGTGGCTGTATTTCGGGTATCTGGCGGCGATACGCACGCAGAACGGCGCGGCAATGTCGATCGGGCGCATTTCCACGTTCATCGACATTTACATCGAGCGCGATCTTGCGGCGGGGAAGATTACGGAGGCCGATGCGCAGGAGTTGATAGACCATCTCGTTTTGAAACTGCGCATGGTGAAGTTCGCGCGCATACCGTCCTACAATGAACTTTTCAGCGGGGATCCGGTGTGGGCGACGCTTTCGATAGCGGGCATAGGCATCGACGGGCGGCACATGGTGACGAAAAACGATTTCCGCCTTGTCCATACGCTCGAGAACATGGGGCCTTCCCCCGAGCCTAACATGACAATTCTCTATTCGAGGCGGCTGCCCAAGCCGTTCCGCGACTACTGCGCGAAGGTTTCGATCGATACGTCCTCGATGCAATACGAGAACGACGACGTGATGCGCCCGGTGTGGGGGGACGACTACGCAATCTGCTGCTGCGTCTCCGCAACGCAGGTGGGCAAAGAAATGCAGTTCTTCGGGGCGCGCGCAAACCTTGCCAAGTGCCTGCTCTACGCAATCAATGGCGGGCGCGACATGAAGACGGGGTTGCAGGTGGGGCCGTGCCTGCGCGCGGTTCAGGGAGACGGGCCGCTGGATTATGATGACGTGATCGCCAAATACAAGGACATGATGAACTGGCTCGCGCGGCTCTACGTCAACACCTTGAACCTCATCCACTACATGCACGACAAGTATTACTACGAGGCGGCAGAGCTCGCCTTGATAGATACCAACGTGCGCCGTACGTTTGCAACGGGCATTGCTGGTTTCTCGCATGCGGTGGACTCCCTGTGCGCGATCAAATACGCCAAGGTGTATCCGATACGCGACGAAAGCGGCCTCATCGTGGACTTCCGCACCGAGGGCGAATTCCCCCGCTACGGCAACGATGACGATCGCGCGGATGAAATCGCAGTGCGCCTGTTGAAGATGTTTCTCCATCGCGTCAAGCAGCACCACACGTACCGCAACGCAGAGCCTACGACCTCGATTCTCACGATCACGTCGAACGTCGTTTACGGCAAGGCAACAGGCAACACGCCCGACGGCCGCCGCGCCGGCGCACCGTTCGCGCCGGGTGCCAACCCGTCCTACGGGGCAGAAAAAGAAGGCTTGCTCGCGTCGCTCAACTCCGTTGCGAAACTGCCGTACGAATATGCCCTCGATGGTATTTCCAACACGCAGACGATTTCGCCGGGCGCGTTGGGCAACACGCCGGAAGAGCGTATCCAGAACCTCGTTACGACGATGGATGGATACTTTGAGAAAGGTGCGCACCACCTCAACGTGAACGTGTTTGGCGTGGACAAACTGCTCGACTGCCAGGCGCATCCCGAGAAGCCCGAATATGCCAACTTCACGATTCGCGTCTCCGGATATGCGGTGAAGTTCATCGATCTCACCAAGGAACAGCAGGACGATGTTATCGCCCGCACGTGCCACGCCACGCTTTGAGAGGTGCGGCAGAGAAGGTGAAAAATGTGCGCGGGAGCAATCCCGCGCACGTTTTTTGTGGTGCGTTTGCCAGGGAGGCGTCAAGTTGCTTGACGTATCGGCGGAAATATGGTATACTGTGGCACGTTTCCCGCCGATGGCGGCAGCAAGGGGATATAGCTCAGTTGGTAGAGCGCTTCAATGGCATTGAAGAGGTCGCGGGTTCGACTCCCACTATCTCCACCATCTTCCCAAAAGACGAAAATTCTCTTCGCGTTTATCATTTATTGTCCATTGTGAACTTTTGGCTTGAAATCTGGCATTATATTAGATATAATGCGACAACCTTTTTGTACAGTTTTCTGGAGAGTCAGGAGTAGGTTATGGAAGAACTAGCGCAGGGCTTGGTGCTGATGGTGGCCGGGATGGGCATCGTCTATCTGTTTCTGCTGTTGTTGATATTCGTCTCGAAGCACACGTGCGCGTTCGTGGCGCGGTTCAACGGGATTTTCCCGGAGGAAGCGCCGAAAAAGGCTCCTCGCCCGGCAACGGCTGGCGGAGACGACGAAGCGGTGGCACTTGCGATAGCAGTGGCGCTTCAGAGGTAATCCACGCAATTTCATTCTAAAAGGACAAACAAATGGCAAAGAAGACCGTAAAGTTCATGTGCACCGCATTCCGCGACGGGTTTCAGTCTGTCGTTGGCGCGCGCGTTCTCTCCAAAGACTTCCTTCCCTCGGTGGAGGCTGCATACGATGCCGGCATCCGCTGGTTCGAGGCGGGCGGCGGCGCCCGGTTCCAGTCCTGCTATTTCTACTGCCAGGAAGATGTGTTTGACGTGATGGACGCGTTCCGCAAGGCGGCACCGGAGGCCGATTTGCAGACGCTTTCGCGCGGCGTGAACGTGGTGGGGCTCGATTCGCAGCCGTCCGACATGATCAAACTCCATGCGCAGATGTTCAAGAAGCACGGCATGAGCTCGATCCGCAACTTCGACGCGCTCAACGACGTGAACAACCTCAAGTGGTCCGGCCAGTGCATCCACGATGCGGGGCTGAACCATGAAGTGGTGGTGACGATGATGGGGTTGCCGCCGGGAATCGACAACCAGGGCACGCACACGCCGGAGTTTTATCTCGGGCGGCTCAAACTCATAAAAGAAGCGGGCATCCCCTTTGACCGCGTGTGCTTCAAGGACGCATCGGGCACGTCGACGCCCACGACCGTATACAACACGATGAAACTCGCCCGCCAGTTCCTGGGCAAGGACGTGCATATCCAGTTCCACAGCCACGAAACGGCCGGCAATGGCGTGGCGTGCTATCTTGCGGCGTTGCGCGGCGGCGCGGACGGCCTTGACCTTTCGATGGCGCCCATGAGCGGCGGCACCTGCCAGCCCGACATCATCACTCTCTGGCACGCGCTTGACGGAGACCCCGACTTCGGCTTCGATTTCGACATCAAGAAAATCAAGGCCGCAGAGGACATGTTCAAGAATGCGATGAGCAAATACTTCCTCCCGCCGGAGGCGATGAGCGTGAACCCGCAGATTGTTTGGTCCCCGATGCCCGGCGGCGCGCTTACGGCCAATACCCAGATGCTGCGCGACAACAACATGATGGACAAATACGACGACATGATCGCCGAGATGTACGACTGCGTGCGCCTGGGCGGTTTCGGCACGTCGGTGACGCCTGTGAGCCAGTTCTACGCGCAGCAGGCCATACAGAACGTCATGTTCGGCAAGTTCGTGAAGTTCGCACCCGGCTACGCAAAGATGGTTTTGGGTTATTTCGGCAAGACACCCGTTGCGCCGGATCCGGAAATCGTGAAGAAAGCCGCCGAATTCATGAAACTCGAACCGACCACCAAGACGGTTCTCGAAATCAACAACGCCGACCCCAAGAAGGGACGCGGCCCGGCGGAACAGCGCCTCAAGGATGCCGGGCTGCCTATCACGGACGAAAACGTATTCATCTCCGCCTCGTGCCAGGAAAAGGGCATACTCTTCCTCCAGGGCAAGGGGCCGATGGGATGCCGTTTCGCCGAGGATGCAAAGCCGGCGGCAGGCAAGGGCGGCCCGGTGACCGTCACCATCAACGGCAAGGCATACGGCGTTGAAATCAAGGGCGACGGCAAGGCAGTGGTGAACGGCAAGGAAGTGGCGTTCAAGGCGGAGGACGGCATCAAGGCCGCACCCGCAGCTGCAGCCGCGCCCGCAGGCGGCGTGGAAGTGAAAGCACCCGTGCCGGGCATGATTTTGCGCATTACGGCGCAGACGGGGACGCACGTCGAAAAGGGCGATGAGATCCTCGTAATGGACGTGATGAAGATGGAAACACCCGTCACCGCGCCCGAAGCCGGCACCGTGACGCTCGCCGTGGCGGCGACCGACAAGGTTGCCACTGGCGACACCCTCGCCACCATCGGTTGACAATGAAACTACGGAAAACGCGGAACTTTTGTTTCCGCGTTCTTCCGGTTTCATTCCGTGGTTTGAAAAAGGAATTTCAAATGAAAAAGTTTATCATAGCAATGCTTGCCTGTGCGGGCGCCTTTGCGGCGTTCGCGGGCGAGTGCCAGGCGGAGCAGCCTTCCAAGGCCGGCACGATGCTCAAGAAAGTCCTGGATTTGGGCGGCGACATGGGCATAGCCGGTTTCTGCAAGGCGGAAGCACCGGCATATATCACGGGCAATTTCGCGGAAAAAGACAAACCCGCAAAGGCACCATACGCCGCAAACCGCAATGGCTACTACGATGCAAACGGCGAATGGGTGGGCGGATACTTCGATGAAAACGGCCAATTCGTGAAGGGACACAAGGTAGTGACGCTGTTCGGCATGCCTTACGGCGTGGGGCAGTTGATAATGATACCGCTGTGCCTTGTGATGATGTATCTTGCCATAGTGAAGGGGTTTGAGCCGCTTTTGCTGCTGCCGATCGGTTTTGGCGGGCTTTTGGCGAACTGCCCGCTTGCCGGCGTTACGGCACCTGCAATGATGCACGACGGCACGATAACGTTCCTTGCAAGCGGAATCCCCGTGATGCAAGGAGGGATCATCGAGCCCGGCGGCTTCCTTTACTACTTTTTCCACTTCGGTATCGACACGGGCGTATTCCCGATAATGATTTTCATGGGCGTGGGTGCTATGACGGACTTTGGCCCGCTGATTGCCAATCCGCGCATGGCACTCCTTGGCGGCGCGGCGCAGTTCGGCATATTCTTTGCACTATTCGGCGCATTGGCGCTTGCGGGGCTGATCCCCGGATTTTTCGGCGACATTGAACCCGTCAAGGCGGCGGCATCTATCGGCATCATAGGCGGTGCGGACGGCCCGACGGCGATTTGGCTCACGTCGCGCCTTGCGCCTGATTTGCTGGGTGCGATTGCCGTGGCGGCATATTCCTACATGGCACTCGTGCCGATTATCCAGCCGCCGATCATGAACGCGCTCACCACAGAGGCGGAACGCAAAATCAAGATGCCGCAGCTGCGGAACGTAACGAAAATCGAGAAGATATGCTTCCCGCTCGTTGTGCTGCTGCTGTGCGCGTGCCTGTTGCCGTCGGCAGTGCCGCTTTTGGGCGCGTTGATGCTGGGCAACCTCGCAAAAGAGGTGGGGCCGTCGGTAAGCCGTATCGCGGATACGATGTCCAATGCGCTGATCAATATAGTGACTATCATGCTGGGGCTTTCCGTGTGGTCGAAACTTGCGTGCGAAAAGTTCCTTTCGGGCACGACGCTTGGCATTCTCGCGCTTGGGCTGTGCGCGTTCTGCGTGGGCACGGCGGCGGGCGTGATCATGGCGAAGATAATGAACGTTTTTTCCAAGGACAAGGTCAATCCGCTTATCGGCTCGGCGGGTGTTTCGGCAGTGCCGATGGCGGCGCGTGTGTCGAACAAAGTGTCGCTCTCGAACGATCCAACGAACTTCATCCTCATGCAGGCGATGGGTCCGAACGTTTCGGGCGTGATCGGTTCGGCGGTTGTGGCGGGCGTGCTCTACACGCTCTGCCGCTGATTGCGGCGTGGATTTACTACATGGATAGGGGGAGGCGCGGGAAAGACCGCGCCTCTTTTTTTGCCGGTGCAGGAAGTGGCAAAAAGATGCCCTTGCTGCCGACAAAACTTCTCCGCCCGGTCTCGAAAAGGAGAGACGGGGGTCTCGTGAACGCTGCCTAGGGGTCTCGAAAGAGGGGGACGGGGGTCTCTCAAATGCGGCCTAGGGGTCTCAAATGGCGGAGACCCCCGGGGGAGGTTTTGGAGACAGGGCTTGCGGATTTTGGGGAGTTACGGGGCATTTTGCGGGGACAAGGCAGGGATAATTGCAAAAAAGGGCGGGTTTTGGCGCGAAACTGGCGGGGGAGGGGGAGGTGTCGATAAGTTGTTGATAAATTCAAGGGCAAAAGAGAGGGATTTCTGCAATAGGAGAGGTCACTCGGAAATGTAGAACTTGCGCCATGAGGCGATGAATTTTGCTAGGAGATCTGGCGGGAGGGTGCGTTCGGTGGCGAGGAGCATATCGCGTGTTTCCACGAGGTGGCGCATGTAGTCGCTGCGGAGGGAGGCGAAGGGCTTGCCTTTGAGGGAGGGTGCGCCTATTTCGAGGAAGTAGCAGATGGACCATGCGAGGCGGTATTTGAGTTCTACGGCTTCGGGGGTGCCGGAGTAGAATTCCTGATAGTCCATCTGGAGGAGTGCGGGGATGAGGCCGGCGAGTTCGTCGGCGCGGGCGCGGATGAATGCCATAGCCTCGGGGTCGAAAGAGATTTCGACCTTGCCGGAGGAGGAGAGGGTGGCGCGCTCGAACATTTCGGCGTTGCCCTCGTTGAACCAGGGGGCGGCGGTGGCGAGTTCGCCGGCGACGGCGAGATACTGGTGGAAAGCCTCGTGCTGCAAGGTTCGCATGAGGGAGGATTCGTCTTGAGGGGGAAGCCATGCAACGAGTTCGCGGTGGAGGGGCGAGTAAAGCCCGGCTGTCCATTCGTATTCGTTGCCGACGTATTCGAGGTATTCGGATTGGGTGGCGAAGACGCGCACGGAGGCGAGGGAATTGGTGATTGAGCCGGGGGAGGGGGCAACGCGGGCGTATTCGCGGCGCAGGGCGGGGAGGGAGTTGGTGAG
>JAFVCR010000028.1 GCA_017479035.1 Kiritimatiellia bacterium
GTGAGGAATGTGGTGACCACTGACACCGCTACTACAACCGGCAAGGTCGACCCCGATGTGCTTGCATACACCGTTGGTGACGATGTGGCATTGGATCGCGCATTGGTGAGGTGGGATGCGCTAGGCACTGCCGCGCACGTGGAGATGCTTTCGGAAATGCCGCTCGTCCCGCCGGTAGTAACGCGAGACGAAGCGGAATTGGTGAAGAAAGCACTTGGCGAAGTGCTGCAAGAGTTCGAGAAGGGGACGTTCTCCATTCTCGAGGCAGACCAAGATGTGCACATGGCGGTGGAACGCCGCCTCACGGAAAAACTTGGAGATCTCGGCAAGAAGATCCACACAGGCCGCTCGCGCAACGATCAAGTGGCGGTGGATGTACGGCTGCACGTAAAGGCGGAACTTCTTGCATTGGAGGCGGAGGCGTTGGATCTTGCGGAGAGCCTGCTGCGTTTCGGCAAGCGGCACGCCATGATGCCGCTTGCAGGGCGAACACATCTGCAGCCCGCAATGCCGTCTAGCGTGGGGGTGTGGGCATCAGGCCATGCGGAGTGCCTGCTGGATCAGTTTGCAAATCTCGAAGCGGCATACAAGATGAACGACGCATCGCCGTTGGGGTCGGCAGCGGGCTATGGCGTGCCGTTGCCGCTGGATCGCGGGAAGACGGCGAAACTACTGGGCTTCTCCCGCACGCTGCACAACGTGTTCGCCGCGTCGATGGGGCGCGGTGCGGACGAGGCGGCGTTGCTCTGTGCATTGGCGCAGACGATGACGGTGCTATCGCGCCTTGCAGAAGACATGATACTTTTCTCCATGCCGGAATTCGGCTATTTCAAGCTTCCTCGCACATATTGCACCGGTTCAAGCATCATGCCGCAGAAATACAATCCCGACGTGCTCGAGCTGGTGCGTTCCAAAACGGCGCAGACGACAGGCCTCGCCACGGCGGCACTCACGCTGTTGCATGCAATGCCAGGCGGCTACAATCGCGATTTGCAAGACACCAAACCGCTCTATATGCAGGGGCTTGCCACCGTCCGTACCACATTGCGCATATTGGCAAAACTCGTCGACGGGCTTGAAGCAGACGAGGCGAAACTCCGCGCAGGCTTCATCCCCGGCGTGTTCGCCACGGATGCCGCGCTACGCCAGGTGGCGGCAGGCGTTCCGTGGCGCGAGGCATATCACGACGTGCGCGACCATCTCGAGCGGCTCGAGGCGGAAGATGCCGATGCAGCCGTGGCCGCAAAGACTCATGAAGGCGCAACGGCCGGACTTGACTGGAACATGTACGAGACGCGCATCGCCGCTCTCCGCAATGATATTGAAGAACGCAACAGGCGTTTTGCCGATTGTTGTGCACGGCTGCTGCCGGAGATCGAAAACACTCAAACCGAAAAATGAAACCCGAAAACGATTTGAAAGGTTGGTTATGGACAAGATAAACGTTACCGGCATCCCGCTAGAGGAAATCTGGAACTACGGCGGACCGCTGATGTGGGTGCTAGCCGCATTGAGCGTGCTCACACTGGCGTGGCTTCTATACATTCTCATTTCGCAGAGGCGCGGCGCGATAGCACCTATCTCGCAGGTGAGTGACATCGCAAAAGCCATAGAGAGCGGTCAGGCGGATGAGGCATACAGGCTTGCAGGGAGGCGGCCGACTGCGTTTGGCAGGCTTGTGATGGCCGCGCTTGTTGCGCGTTCGCACTCAACCGATGCGGCAAAGATTTCCGCCGCGATCGAGGCGGAAGGTTCGCACATCGCATCACGGCTGAACGGTGCGGTGGATTATCTCGCGGACATAGCGGCACTGGCACCGTTGGTGGGGCTTCTCGGGACGGTGCTTGGCATGTTCCAGACATTCCACGGCATATCAAGCGGTCTTCAAGTGAATGTGCGCTTCCAGGTGCTTTCTGCGGGCGTGTCGCAGGCTATCATCACAACGGTGTTCGGCCTGGTGGTGGCGATACCCGCGCTTGCGCTGTATGCATTGCTGCGCCGCAGGACGCAAAGACGCATCGACCAGCTCGAGTCGCTGGCGGTCGATCTCGAAAGGGTTTTGACATGAAATTCATGCGCACAGCACCGCGCCGCGCCGCAGGAGTGGAAATGACGAGTTTGATGGACTTCGTCTTTTTGCTGTTGTGCTTCTTCGTTACGGCGAGTTCTTTCTCGGAATGGGAGACGGAAACGGCAATTCCGTTGACGCTACCGGAGGCGACAAGCGCGGAGATGCCAAACCGTCTGCCCGGTGAAATCGTCTTGAATGTAGAACAGGCCGGGATGGTCAGCATCAACGGGCGGTTCATGGGTACGGATGAATTGCGCGATTGCCTCGGGCGGCTGGCGCAATTCTATCCCGGGCAGCGTGTGGTAATCCGTGCGGACAAGGAAACCACATACGAGAACCTTGTGAAGGTTATCGATGTGTGCCGCACGGCGAACATTTGGAACTTCTCGCTTGCAACGAGGGAGACCGATAAATGAAAATTAGCAGTGGCCGGTAGCCGCGCCGGAAACGTGCGCGCCAGCCTATGGCCGATGCGGAAACCGTACACTGCGCGAGAGGATTACAATGGACAAGGACAAGGTTATATATTTCGACAACAATGCCACCACGCGCACCGCGCCGGAGGTGGCGGATGCGATGATGCCGTATTTTTCCGATCTTTACGGCAATCCATCGTCCATGCATTTTTTCGGCGGGCAGATAGGACGCGTATTGGAGAAGGCACGCGAACAAGTGGCGGCATTCCTCAACTGCCGCGCCGATGAAATACTTTTCACCTCCTGTGCAAGCGAAAGCGACAATACCGCGCTTTTCGGCTCGGCGGCATGGTACGGCAAGGACATGAAAGTGATCACATCGGCCGTGGAGCATCCGGCAATTTTGCAGCCTGCGCGCAGACTGAAAGCGATGGGGCATGCCGAGGTGGAGTTGAAGGTGGATTCGGTAGGCCAGCCAGATCTGGATCAGTTGCGCGAAGAGTTGAAAGGCACTAGGAACGCACTTGTGTCTGTAATGTGGGCGAACAACGAGACCGGCACAATAATGCCTGTAGAAGAAATCGCCGCCATAGCGAAGGCGGCCGGCGCAATCGTCCATACAGACGCAGTGCAGGCGGCCGGCAAAATACCTTTGGATATGCAGAAGGTGCCAGTGGACATGCTTTCGATTTCCGGGCACAAGTTCCATGCTCCCAAAGGCGTGGGCGTGTTGTTCGTGCGGCGCGGAACAAAGGTCAAGCCATTCCTCGTGGGAGGACATCAGGAGAATGCGCGGCGCGCCGGCACCGAGAACGTTCCGTATATTGTAGGCCTTGCAAAAGCATGCGAACTTGCACAGGCCAACATGGAGAATGAAAATACGATCCTTGCTCGTCTGCGCGACAAGTTGGAGGCAGGGCTTCTGGCATCATGCCCCGATACGATAGTCAATGGCGACCGTGCACACCGTCTGCCAAACACATTGAATGTTTCGTTTGAATACATCGAGGGCGAGGCGATCGTCTACCACCTCTCCGATCTCGGGATATGTGTATCGACGGGGTCTGCATGCGCATCGGGTTCGCTTGATCCTTCGCATGTCATCCGTGCGATGGGGGTGCCGTTCGTGGCACTTCACGGGTCTACCCGTTTTTCGCTGTCGCGCTACAATACGGAAGAAGAGATCGACTATGCCCTTGCTGAAATTCCAAAGGTGATAAAACATCTCCGGGATCTCTCGCCGTTCGGCCCTGGCAAAAACGTAACGACATTCTGACTTGTTCCGACGCCGTTCACAGCAGCGCAATAATGCAACGGAGGAGGCAAACCATGCCTCCTCCGCGTGTACTACTATATAAAACCTCTAAACGTGATCTAACCTATAGGCATACCTCCTTTCCGTCGATTGGCGAAACATTGGGGTCGTCAACGCTGTGGAAAATAAGCAACACGGAATCCTGTATCGGCATACGAACCGTTTTTCGCCCAGCCGCCGCGCCGGTTGAAATTGCCCGCGATGTAATCAAGATTCATTTGCGACGACGTGCCGCTGTTGACCGGTACCAATGCATCGGTTTGCAGATTTGCGAGATTGCCACTGTCGAACGTGTCGCGGGTATGTTCCCAAGGATTGAGATACTTGATTGCGCCGGACGGACCGCCGTAGATAATCGCTATCTGCAGCATAGACGATGTGGGCAAGTCGAAACCGAACGAGGCCTTTTCCGGAACCATGCGGCTTCCGGACAAAGTGCACTTGTCGTTAAGGAGTTTCATGATGCCGTCGGATGCGGGAGAGATGGATGCGGATGTCCCGCGGATCGTATACCACGATATGCTGTTCCTCCGTTCGGTGTCGGTGCTGTGCGTGCCGTTTACCGCTAGTTCATACTGCGCAATCGTGCAGGAATCTATGGCGATGTAATACGGCGCAGGTACTTTCACCGTATGCGGAGTGTTGTACGAATAGTCAGTCACGCCAATTTGATAATCGTCTGCGTCGATCTTTTTCAAGACGAACTTCTTTGTTTTATATTCGTCCGTGTTGTATTTCTCGTTGGAGGCCACCTGCGTGGACATCGGCTCGTACGTTACCTGCCACGTTTCAAGGTCTATCACCATGTAGTCGTCCATGCCGCCTTTGTATACGTAGGGGATCATGGAGCAGTTTTCGTAGCGGACGTTGAACGGCGGCTGCCACTGCGCAACCCACGTAGAGCCTTGCGAGACTTTGAGATCGTTTGTTATTATACCTATCTCCTTGCCTGAAGAATCCAACGCTTGGAACACCACGTAGTATGTGTAGTCCTCCGCAATGCCGGTCGACGTATATGTAATATCTACGGTGTTCGTCCACGGATATTGTTGCTGGCCGCTTGTAATCTCCACTACTGGAGCCGCGCCCAAATGCAGCGCAAACGCCGCAACGCCTATTGTCATGGCTGCTGTCTTTTTCATTTTTTACTCCATCCGCCACTATATAGGAGGCGTGGCGTTTCCTCTGTTTCTTCCATGTTCAACTAGAGGCATCGCCAAACGCCCAAACCAAAACACGAAGAGAGAATACGCCACGTCCAATTACACGTTGCGCGTCCTCGTATCGACTCTGGTTTTGAAAATTGGCGATTTTCTAGTTGAGTCAAATACGCGAACTGCGTACACATTCCAGTCGTGCACCCGCACGGTGGAACGCACTCCGCCGCTTGCGCAAGCGAAGTTATAGAAAGGAACAGCGATATAATAGCAAAAACTCGCTACGGTTGCAAACAAAATTTTGTGATGCGCAAAAAAACGAAACGGCACGGATTGCTCCGTGCCGCCGTAACGACTCTGCCGCAAGGCTTACTTGCGCTGGTCGAGTTCCTTCATCGCTTCGCGGCGGGAGAGTTTGATGCGCCCGCGTTGCTCGTCGATGCCGATGCACTTCACCATCATCTTGTCGCCAACTTTGCACACCGCCTCGACGGACGGGATGCGCTTGTCGGAGAGTTCCGAGATGTGGCAGAGCCCTTCCTTGCCGGGCATGATTTCCACGAACGCGCCGAACTCCTTGATACCGGTGACGGTGCCTTCGTAGATCTTGCCAACTTCGGCTTCGGCCGTGATGGCGTTGACTGCGCGGATTGCCGCCTGCATGGACTCCTGCGAAACCGCAAAGATGGAGACAGTGCCGTCGTCCTCGATGTCGATCTGCGCGCCGGTAGTTTCGACGATTTCGCGGATGTGCGCACCGCCGGGGCCGATGAGAGCGCCGATCTTATCCACAGGAATAACGATCGTTTCGATACGCGGCGCGTAGGGATTGAGCTCCGGACGCGGCGCGGGAATGACCGACTCCATGAAGTCGATTATCTTGAGCCGTGCGTCGTGAGCCGCCTTGATTGCGCCTTCCACGAGATCCCACGTCAAGCCGCGCAGTTTGAGGTCAACCTGGAAGCCGGTGATGCCCTTGCGAGTGCCGCCGACTTTGAAGTCCATGTCGCCGCAATGGTCTTCAGCGCCGAGAATATCGGTCACGAGAACCTTCTGCGACTGGTCGTCGTTGGTGAAAAGGCCGATGGAAATGCCCGCTACCGTGCGCTTGATCGGCACGCCTGCATCCATCAGCGCAAGGCATCCGTTGCAAATCGATGCCATAGAGGAGGAACCGTTCGAGCCCATGATTTCCGAAACTACTCGAATCGAATACGGAAAATCGTCCGGCAACACTTCCGCAAGCGAACGCTCCGCAAGAGCACCGTGGCCTATTTCGCGGCGGCCCGTGGAGCCGAGGCGACCCACTTCGCCAGTGCAGTAAGGCGGGAAGTTGTAGTGCAGGAAGAACCGCGCTGAAGTCGCGCCGCCGGTGGCGGAGTCGAGTTCCTGCGCATCTTTCTTGGTGCCGAGCGTGACCGTTGCGAGCGACTGCGTTTCACCGCGCGAGAACACCGCCGAACCGTGGACGCGGGGAAGGACGTTCACCTGCGCCGCGAGCGGGCGTATCTCGTGCTGGGCGCGGCCGTCTATGCGCAAGCCGCGTTCGAGGACGTTCTTGCGGACGGTTTCAATTTCAAGTGCGTCGAAAAGATGCACAAATCCGACCGCATCGATTTCCGGCCACTTCTCGCTGACTTTCGCAAGGAGGTCTGCCTTTATGGCATCGACCTTGCTCTGGCGTTCAAGCTT
Source organism: Kiritimatiellia bacterium (assembly GCA_017479035.1). Lineage (GTDB taxonomy): Bacteria > Verrucomicrobiota > Kiritimatiellia > RFP12 > UBA1067 > RGIG5050. Next base: position 6,652 of record JAFVCR010000028.1, read on the forward strand.
GCCCTTGATGAGGAGCGCTTCGGCAAGGGCGGCACCACCTTCGGCACGGATGAAGTCCATCTTGTCTGCCGGCTGCGGAACGTCCTTGATGTCCTTGTCGGGCAAGCCGAGGGCGCGGCGCATTTCAATCTGGAGGTCGATGATCTTTTCAACCTCTTCGTGTGCGCGCTTGAGGGCGGCTACGAAGTCCTCGTCGGAGATTTCAGCAGCGGAGCCTTCCATCATGAGGAACTTGCCGCGCACGCCGGCGTAGAGGAGGTCGATGTCGCTCTTGGCCTTCTGCTCGTGGGTGGGGTTGATGATCCACTCTCCGGCGATGCGGCCGATGCGCACGCAGCCGATAGGCCCCATGAAGGGGATTTCGGAGATGTGCAGCGCGGCGGATGCGGCGTTGACGGCGAGGAAGTCAGCCTCGCGCGTCCCGTCCGACTGGATAAGCATCGAGTTGACCTGGACGTCGTTGTAGTAGCCGTCGGGGAAGAGCGGCCGGATGGTACGGTCGCACATGCGGGTGGTGAGGATTTCCTTGGAGGAAGGCCTTGCTTCGCGCTTGAAGAAGCCGCCGGGGAAGCGGCCCGCCGCGTAGAACTTCTCGCGGTATTCGCACTGCAGCGGGAAGAAGTCAATGCCTTCGCGCGGCGTGTTGGTATTGGTGACGGCGGTGAAGACGGTCGTATCTCCATACGACACCGTCACCGCGCCGGCCGCCTGCCTTGCAAGGAGGCCTGTTTCGATAACGAGATCCTTCCCGCCTATCGAAACCTTGAATTGCTTGGTGTTTTCCATTGGCTCTCCGATCAGCGGCGCAGGCCGAGCTTCGCTATGAGATCGCGATAAGCCTGCTCGTTCTCGCGCTTGAGATAGTTGAGGAGTTTGCGGCGGTTGTTGACCTTGCGCAGAAGGCCAAAACGCGAGGAATGATCCTTCTTGTTGGCCTTGAGGTGTTCGGTGAGGTGTTTGATTTCGCCGGTGAGAACCGCAATCTGAACTTCTGCGGAGCCGGTGTCGTTTGCATGGCGCTGGAATTCGTTGCGAATAGCGGCCTTGTCGATCTGTGCCATTTCTGGTATTTCCTTTTTCCCCGCATGGCGGGCAGCCCGTATGAACCGCCTAAAACACCCGCAGGATTCCGCGAATTATACCAAAACCGCGCAGAAATGTCAAATTACAACCGGAAATGCAAAGAATTTCCACGCAATTCCCACCCTTATCCCGGTTTTTGGATGAGATGGTCGGCTCGCTCCGTCATGGAGCATCGGCAAGGGCGCAGGTGCGGATGAATGGCAAGGGGTAGTAGTATATGCTACGTTCTGCCGCCCCTTCGGGGCTATATAAATCGGTTGTCCATGCCGGGGGTTCCGCTACGCTCCACCCCCGTCTGTATTCTTGCGCCCCTTCGGGGCTTGCTGGATCCGTAGCCGCGAAGCGGCGTAAGAATACAGACGGGGGTGAAGCAC
>JAFVCR010000029.1 GCA_017479035.1 Kiritimatiellia bacterium
AACACAACCAGGCACTCAAGACCATCGTGGCATGCTCCCAGAAACACGGCGACGTACCCGGGCATGTGGCGGCTATGAAAACTCTCGCTGCCGACGCTACGACCGTTCCGTTCGACCGCATCACGATGAAACTCGCCGTGGCCAACCTCCAGCAGAAGGAAGGCTTTGACATTCTCAAAAACCTCCTCGACAAGGAAGACAGCGGCGAAGAAGCCGCCGCCGAGGAAAAGAAAGCCGTTGGGCAGAATATCGTGCGTGCGATACAGACTTTCCAAGAGGTCGTAAAAGAAGCCGATGCATTCGTGGCAGAAGCCAAAAACCCCGCCGAAAAGCGCAAAAAAATCGCGGAACATGCCGAAACCGCAGCGTTCCTCATAGGCGACTGCTGGCAGAAGCTCAAGTTCCCCATCGGCAAGATGTCTGCTGAAGATTTCCGCAAACGCGCCGTGGCCGCGTTCGAGGCGTATGCGCAAAAGTATCCCAAAGGCAAATACACGCCCGTGGTGCTTTCCAAAATCGCCATCATCCACACCGCCAACAAGGAAATGGACAAGGCGCAGGCCGCGATGGAACGTCTGCAAAAAGATTTCCCGGACTCCAACGAAGCCAAGAACTCCGTTCCCAGCCTTGCCAAAAACCTCATGGAGATGGGTCTGCGCCAGGAAGCTGCGCAACAGTACAAGTTGATGCTCACCGCCGGCGGCAGCTACACCACCGGGCAGTACCTCGCCGCCGCCGAAGCCCTGCTTGAAGCGCGTGCGTGGGATCTTGCCGATACGGCGTTCAAAAAGACTATCGAACTTGCCAACAAAGGCACGAACAATGTAAACTACTACATCGGCCGCTCCACGATGGGGCTTGCACAGGCCGCATACGGCGCAAAGCGTTTTGCGGATGCGCACGAAAAGGTCAAGGAATTCTTGGAAGACGACCGCTTCTCCAAAAACGCACTCGTCCCCAAAGCGTATGAACTTTTGATGACGATCGCCTCCGACGAAGGCCGCACCGAAAAGGACGACGAACGCCGCACGCAACTCTTCAACGAGGCCGTCACCGCCGTCAAGAAACTGCGCGGCTTCAACACCGCCAAAATCGCGGCTTTCAAGAACAAACCGGCTGAAGAACTCACCGACGAACAAAAGGAACTCAAGAAAGACGTGCTCCTCAAGGATGCCGCGTTCGACTTGGAAGTTTCAAGGATAATGTTCGACCGCGTTGCCGCCGAAGAGGCAATGAACCTCGTGGATCAGGCAAAGGAAACGCGCGCGAAATCCGTCGCCGGCGGCTTGGCGTTCCTCATGGCGCACGAAGTCAACTCCGAGCATCCCTTCGATGAAATGTCCAAGAAAGAACAGGATCTGCTCGAACGCGGCTGCGGGTTGATCCTTCCCGAAATGGCCAAACTCGGCAAAGACCATGCAGAAGACGTGGTCCAATACGCGGAGATGTATCTCCAGTGCTTCCCCGACGGCCCGCACAAGCGCGACGTGCAAAACGCACTTGCCTCCGCAAAGGCGGATCTGTAAAACCATACAGGACAAAAATTTAAAAAACGAATTCAAGGAGTCATTGAAATGATACGCAAGATTACGTTGATGTTGGCGGCCTGCCTCTGCGTCGCTGCCGTTGCAAACGCACAGCAAAAACCCGCACCCGCACCCATCAAGGGCACGATATTCCTCGTGGACGGCACCAAACGCGCCGGCGCGATACGCTGGAGCGCCAAGGAAAAAGCCTACATCATCAAAAAACAGGCCGGTGCCACGTTCATCGACGAACAAACCCCGCCCGACCAGGTCGAACGCCTCGACATCGAAAAACCCGCCCAGTGGGATGCCCTCGCAAAGGCCGTCGAAGCCGGCAAAGGCACTGCCGCCATACCGCGCCTCGAAGCCATCGCCAAACAGTATGCACACCTCCAGTGGGACAAGGAAGCCGGCCGCTATCTCGCCCAGGCCTACATTGCGCAAGGCAACTTCGACAAAGCCCTCGCCGCCGCCAACGACATCATCAAGACCGATGAAACCGCCGCCTACCTCGGCGTTCTCGCCCCGATGTACTGGCAGGCGCTCCTCAAAAAAGGCCAGAACAGCAAACTCGAAGCCGCCCTCAAAAAAGCCGTCGCCTCTGGCGATCGCTACGCTTCCGGCGCGGCACTCATCATGCGCGGCGACATGCTCGTGGAAGGCAAACCCGGCGATCGCGATGCCGCCCTCAACGCACTTGAAGACGGCTACCTGCGCGTTGTTTTGATGTATAACGATGCCGGCGTGGCCGAACACCTCCGCCCCGAAGCACTCGCCAAAGCCGCTAAATGTTTCGAGACCGCCGGCATGGCTCCCCGCGCCGCCACTCTGCGCGGCCAGCTCCGCGCACAATACCCCAACAGCCCCTGGGTCTCCAAATAAAACCGCGCCAACCTGCGCAAGCAAAAGCCCCTGGAAAGTCCGGTTAGTCCCGGAAGTTCCAGGGGTTCGCTTCAGGCGGAGCCGTCAAGCGGGAAGGGCGGATGCGAATTCGCGGACGGTGCGTGCGATTTTGAGGACAGGCCAGAGCCGTTTCCATCGTTGGGAGGTCTCCGTCCAATACAACACCAGTTCCTTCATGCGGCCAAGGACGGGGCCGTCGCCGGAAAGTTCGCTGCGCGAGAGATCCATGTATCCGGCAAGGAGGGCGGAAGAGTCGGCAAGCGTGCCTAGGCTGCGCACGAAGGAGCGTCCCACCATTATGTCGCCATAGACTGGAGCGTCGGAGACGGAAAAGTCTCCGTTCAGAACCACTTTGAACGGCGCGGTGCGTGCGATTTCCCCGAGGGCGGTTTTGTTGCACGCGCCGGAATACATTTCGCGGGCGGTGCGCCCGTGTATGGTGGCGAAACGCAGGGGATATTTTGCAAGAATGGGCAGAATCTGCTCGATTTCACGCGGGGAAGATACGCCAAGGCGCGTTTTGACGGAGAAATTGCCCTCGCCCATCTCCTCCACGCCAACGCGCACCAGTTCCTCGAAGAGAGCCGGTGTGCGGATGAGGCCACTGCCGCGGCCGCGCTTGACGATCATGGGGAAGGGGCAGCCGGCATTGAGGTCTGCCGTGGTGTAGCCGTGCTCTTTGAACGCCCGCAGAAGAATGCGCATGGAGGTAGGATCGCGTGTGATGACTTGCGGGGTGAGGCCGGCCTCGAAAGGCAGCACTTCCTTGAGGAATGCGTCGCGCACTTTGATGCCGGGGTTGGCAGGGATGAACGGAGCAATGGCGGCGGTGAAGCCGGCGGCGGAGATCTGGCTGGCGAAGGCGCGGCGGAAGGCGTTTATGGTCACTCCGCGCAGAGGCGCGAGAATCAGCATACGAGGTCCCCCAACACCTCCTCGAATGCCAAGCCGTCTGTAAGCGGGATGCCCATTTCCGCAGAACGGCGGATGGCGCGTAGGACGAATGCCGCTGCGGTGCGGACGGCTTCGGCGAGTTCCCTGCCGCGCATGAGGCAGCCGAGGATGACGCTCGAGAAAACATCGCCCGTGCCGCTGCGGTCGCTGCCGACACGCTGGACGGGCAGGATGGCGGGCGGTTTGCCACGCTCGTGTATGAAGTTGATGAACTCGTGTTCGCCGCGCGGGATGCCGCTTATCACAACGGCGCGGGCGTGCGGAGCGCAGAGTTCGGCGGCGAGGGAGGCAAGGGCGTTTTCGTCGCGGGCGAGGGATGGGGAATATGGCCGCGAAGCGAGGATGCACGCCTCGGTAAGGTTGGGGGTTAGCACGTCCGCCAAAGGGAGAAGTTCGTGCATTGCATCGGCCACGGCGGGGGAGTAGGTGGGGTAAAGTTTGCCGTAGTCGCCCATTACGGGATCAACGAGGACGAGCGGTGAAGGGAAGGCGGCGATGAAGCGTTTTACGAAGTCCACCTGTCCGCGCGAGGCCAAAAAACCCGTGGCGATAGCGTCGAAGCGCAGGGAAATGGCTTGCCAGTCGGCAATATATCGCTCAAGCTGGGCGGTGAGGTCGCGGCAGGAGAATGCGGGGAAGCCCGTGTGGTTGGTGAAAACGGCGGTGGGCACAGGGCAGCACTGGATACGCATCGCCGCAAGAATGGGCGAAGCGACGGCCAGCGAGCAGCGTCCAAAACTTGAATAATCGTTTATGGCGGCTGCTTTGCGCTGACGGTTGTGATCTGGAAAATCTGCCTGCATGGGCGCGATTCTACCAAAAACACAAAAAGAGTGCAAGAATTAAAGGAATGCACACCGCAGTAGTTTGCAGTTTGCAGTTTGCAGTGTGCAGTTTGCAGTTGTCGCGCCGAATCCATATCTGCACACGGCAAACCCTCCGCGGTCGAGACGCCCGCGTCCCCACAGTACACAGTGGGGGTGGACATTGCTACCAAAAACTGCAAACTGCACACTGCAAACTATTTTGGGTAATCCAAAAATCCGGACTTAGGGTGGGGATGTTGACGGCGGCGCGGGGATTAAAACAAAGTCGACGCCATGCATAGGATGCACAGCGTCGAATCCGTTTGTGCAAAAGCGCATCAGATGGCCTGGAGAGCGGCATCGAGCGCGG
>JAFVCR010000030.1 GCA_017479035.1 Kiritimatiellia bacterium
CATCTCGCAGAGCGCGAAAGTGCCATTTACGCCGCCCGGGAGGGTGGGTTGTAGAGCGATTCACCCTTATTCTGGATTTTGGATTCACCAAAATAGTTTGCAGTGTGCAGTTTGCAGTTGTCGCGCCGCGTCCATAACTACACACTGCAAATCCTCCGCGGGTGAGGTGCGAAGCCGCACAGGCATGCCCGCGTCCCCACAGTACACACTTACTCGCGAATCTCTGCGCCTCTGCGTTGATTGCATTTTCAAACTGCACACTGCAAACTGCAAACTACTAACTACTGCGGATTGCGGGTAGAGCGATTTTGCGTGGTTGACAAATTTATGGGAATACGCTATAATCCAAAATACCGAAGTTTCGGCAACTGGAATTTGAAAGGTTTTGAAATAAGATGTATTCTATACTCATATCGCTCGCGGCGGGTGGAGGAACGTTTGCGTTGTTGTGGCTGGGGGCGGACAGTCCCTGGTGGGGGGTGACGCTGGGGATCGTGGCGTTTCTGGCATCGCAGGCGGTGATCGGGCTTAAGATGCGCAAGCAGGTGGCGGCGGTAATGCAGGGAGTGCAGACGATTTTGCAGGAGGGGCAGAAGCGCGTGCAGGAAAAGATCGCGCGCTGGCGCATACGCCCGCCGGGGAATATCAAGGCGGCGCAGGCGGAGATTGCACGCGACCAGAAGCAGTTTTTCACTGCGGCAATAGAGGCGACAGAGGAATTGCGCAAGTTCAAGCGGTGGATGCCGATGATGGAAAGGCAGATAGCCACGGCGCAATTCCAACTGTATTGGAACTTGAAGGATTTTGCGAAGGTGGACGAGCTCATGGGCAAGGCGTTTCTTGCCGATCCGATGATGAAGGCGATGAAACTCGCACGAATGTTCACGAAGGGCGCGGAGACGGCGGAGATGGCCAGGTTCTACGAGAAAAGCGTAAAGCGCGGCGCATACAACGCCAATGTGATACTTGCTGCGGCGTGGAGCTGGATGCTGGTGCAGAGGAAGGACATCGATGGCGCGTTCAAGGTGCTGACGGAGGCGTTGAAGAATTCGGACAATGCCACGTTGAAGGCAAACCATGTAAATCTCATGAACAACCGGCCGACGCATTTCTCCAACTCCGGGCTGGGTGAGCAGTGGTATGCGCTTTTCCTGGAAGAGCCTAGAATCAGGCAGGAAAGGCCGAGAATGCAGTGGAGATGAACGCGCGGCGGCGTTTGGTGGTTTGGCGTATTGCAGGGAGCGTTATGGAGTTTACAAAGGGATTTTTGGCGGTGGCGGCAGCGGCGATTGCGTTAATCGCGGGCGTATGGGTGTGGTACGGCTGGCGCATCGAGGTGGAGAGCGGCGAGGCTGCGGTGCTCACCAAAAAGACCGGTGAGAACCTGCCGCCCGACGAGATACTCGCGCCAAGCGGCGAATACAAGGGCATACAGAGGGATATGCTGCCGGAGGGGAGGTATTTCCGCAATCCCTGGACGTGGGACTGGCAGTATGTGAAGGCGATAGACATCCCTGCGGGCAAGTTCGGGGTGCTTGTGCGCAAATATGGCAAGACGCTGCCGGCGGGCGAGATAATAGCACGCGACGGGACGTATCGCGGAATAGTGGAAGAGGTGCTCGGGACGGGCAGGCACCGCATAAATCCGTATGCATACGACGTGAAACTATACGACGACATCACCATAAAGCCGGGGCATGTGGGCGTGGTGACGCGGCTTACGGGGGCGGACATGCTGAGCGAGAACGCGCCGGCGGGGACGGGGCGCGGGTTCATTGTGGCGCAGGGCGAAAAGGGCGTGGCGGGGGAGATATTGAACGAGGGGACGCACCGGCTGAATCCATACATATACAGTGTTTCGATAGTAAACATACAAAGCCAGAGGTTTGAACTTGCGGGGGCGGATGCGATTTCGTTTCTTACGCTGGACGGGTTCACCGTGCAGGCGGAGGGAACGCTGGAGTTCAATTTGCAGGTGGACAAAGTGGCACTGCTCGCGCATGAAGTGGGGGACATGGAGGACATACTCCAGAAAATAGTTTTGCCGGCGGCGAGAGGATTCTCGCGCATCGAAGGGAGCAAGAAATACGCCACGGAGTTCATAGTGGGCGAAAGCCGCCAGGCGTTCCAGAATTCGCTGGAGACGTATCTCAAGGAAGTGTGTGCGCCGTGGGGGGTGAGTTTGAACAGCGTTTTGATACGCGATATTTTCGCGCCGCAGGAGGTGGCGGGGATAATCCGCGAAAGGGAACTCGCGGTGCAGGAAGGCAAGAAGATAGAACAGCAGATAGTGCAGGCGCGTTCCCAAGCGGAACTTGGTAGGCAACAAGCACTGGCCAAGCAGAACAGCGAGAAGGTGGCGGCGCAGACGGAGCAGATACGCCAGACGATAGTGGCGGAGCAGAAACGCAGCGAGGCCACCATTGCCGCGACGGCGCGGCTGGAGGTGGCCGCCACGGAACTGAAAGCGGCGCAGGCGGATGCCGAGGCCATGTTGACGCGCGCCGAGGCGGAACGCAAAGTGGTGGAGATGCGCAATGCGGCGGAGGCGGAGGTATTGCGCGAAGAGGTGAACGTGTTTGCGGACGAAAGCGATTACGTGCGCTCGAAATTGTACGGCAAGGTTGCGCCGCGTTTGAAAGAAGTGGTGACGGCGGATAGACCAGGAGAGATTTTTGGGCTGCCGATGAAGAAAGGGGGCGAGCAATGAGGAATGTTGCGGTGCCGGCGGCGATGGTGGCATTGGCGCTTGCGGGCGGGGTGTGCATGTTCGTGTGGGAGAGCTGCCGCGTGAGCGTGCCGGAGGGGTACATGGCGATTGTAACAACGAAGACGGGAGACGAATTGCCGGAGGGGGCGATCCTCGCGGAGCCGGGGCAGAAAGGCGTGCAGCGCATACCGCTTGCGGAGGGGAGGCATTTTCTCAATCCGGTGAACAACGACTGGCGTATAGTGCCAGTTACGCAAATACCGGCGGGGTCGATAGGCGTGGTTACATCCAAGACGGGCAAGGAACTGTCGGCGGGAGAGATTCTGGCGGCGGATGGGGATTCCAAAGGCGTGTGGAAAGATGTCCTGGGACCGGGGACATACAGGTTGAATCCCGAGGGATATACGGTAGACATACGAAATGCGATAAACATTCCGATAGGATATGTGGGCGTGGTGACAAGCCAGACGGGGCGGCCGGCGAGGAAGGGGGAGTTTGCAAAACTTGGCGAGAAGGGCGTGATGGAGAACGTTCTGCAGCCGGGATTGTATTACATAAACCCGCGCGCGTACCAGGTGGATGTGGTGGAAATAGGGATGAACCAGGTGAGCATTGTGGGGAGGGGAGGGACGGTAGTCCTCACGAAAGCGCAGAATACGAGCGTGAACGGGCTTGCAGATTTGCAGGAGGAAACGCTGAACCTCCAGAGCGCAAAGCGCGCGGAATACATCGAGCGCAATGCGGATCTGGTGCAGAGCACGGGAAAGATCGCACCGCTTTCAAGCTGGGGTGGGGCGGCATCGCGCAAAGCGAAGACGAAAAAGGCGGAACCCGCAAGGATGGATAATGTGGAGAGTGCGCTGCAGAGCGTGATACCGGCGGCGCAGAGCGATTCGGCAGCATTCGGGATGAACCAATTTGTGCAGTTTCCGTCATCCGACGGGTTTGCGATAATGCTCGACATGACAGTGGAGTTCGAGTTGATGCCGGAGAATATTTCGCGCATCTTCATGCTATACGGCGATTTGCCGGCGGTGGTGGGCAAGATAATACTGCCGCAGATTTTGAGCGTGAGCCGCATAAAGGGCAGTGGATACAAGGCGCGCGAGTTTATAGACGGAGAGGGACGGCAGAAATTCCAGCGGGAAATGACCGACGAGCTCGTAAGGATTCTTGGCGAGAAGGGAATACTCGTGAAGAATGCGATAGTGAGGCATGTGGAGGTGCCGCCAGACATTCTCGCGCCGATACAGGCAACGTCCATTGCAAAAGAGCAGGATCTCACAAACAAGACGCAGCAGGAAACCGCAAAGAAACAGGCCGAACTGAACACAGAAACGGCAAGGGTGGAGCAACTAAAACGCGAAGTGGAGCAGGAGACGCTGAAACTCGTGGCAACGATAGGAGCGCAGACGGAGAAGGCTGTAAGGCAGATAGCGGCAGAGACGCAACTTGAGGTGGCGGGAATAAATCTGGAGACGGCAAAGATACAGGCGCAGATAACGGAAACCCGCGGCGCGGCGCAGGTGAAGGCAAAATTTGTGGTGGACAACGAAACGGCTTTGGGGGCGCAGCGCAAGGCAAAGGTTTTCAAGGATCCGTCCACGCTGGCCGATTTGAAGTTTGCAGAGGAGTTGGGGGACGATCTTTCGATAAAGGTGTTGCACGCGGGAGAGGGGACGCTGTGGACGGATCTGAAGAGTGCGGGAGTGGCGATACCTGCGAAATGAGGATGCGGAAGAAAATGCTGGAACTCAAAGACATCGAAGTGGATTGCATATTGGGAGATTTGCCGGAGGAGAGGCTGTTCCCGCGCTGGATATTGGTGGATGTCGCGCTTGCGTTTGATGCCGCCAAGGCGGGCGAAAGCGATGCACTGGAGGATACCATCGACTACGCGTACCTAGTGGAGGATATACGAACGGTGCTCAAGCACGCGCAATGCCGGCTGTTGGAGCGCGCGGCGAAACTTATTCTGGAACTTTGCCTGGAGGACGCGCGCGTTACGGCGGCGAAGGTGTGCGTGCGCAAGAAAAATTCGATGCCCGGGCTTGGCGAGGCCGGCATAATCATGGAGGGCAAGGCATGACGCTTCAATATCCAAAGCGTGCGATAGTGCTTGCCGCAGGACTGGGGCAGAGATTGCAACCGCTGACGTGGGCATTCCCAAAGCCGGTGCTGCCGATGTGGGGGATGCCGATGTTGCATCGTATATTCGCGCTTCTGCAAAAATGGGGAGTGGAGGAAATCGCGGTGAACACGCACCATCTGCCGGAGATGGTGGATCGTTGCGTGAAGGATTACGTCCGCGCGAGCGAAGGAGCGGTGCGCATCATCGTGAACCACGAGCCAGAGATACTCGGAACGGGCGGCGTGCTGAAGCCGTTGCGCGGATTCATAGGCAACGAGCCGTTCTGGCTGGTGAATGGCGACATCGTGATAGAGGATCTCGACGCGAAGGCTATACTTGAGGCATTTGCCAAATCTGGAGGTTTCGCGGGTGCGTGGGTGAGTGAATCGTTTGGCCCGCGCACGGTGGAGATGGATCCAGAAGGGCGCATATGCAATTGGCACAGCGATGTTGCGGGCGATTGGGGGACGTATACGTATTGCGGCGTGGCGGTGCTGGCACCGGAGATAACAAAGTATCTGCCGGAGACGGCTTTTTCGTCGATAGTGGACGCATACGAAAAGGCGATGTTCGAGGACGGAAAATTCGTGACGGGCGCGGAGGTGGAGAATTCCTACTGGGCGGACTGCGGCACGCTGGAGCGTTATCTCGAGGCGCATGCCGCGCTGGATCCTGAACGGTTCGAGGAAAATCCAAACGTATTGTTCGAGGGCGTGAAACTTGCAGACACTGCAGATCTTGCCGGAGTGGTGGCGACTGGTGGACTTGTGGGGGGAGAGTGGATGCGAGCCGCGCTTGTGGGGCTTGTGCAGCTCAAGTGCGGCGAGGCAGGTGCGCTATGCGCGGCTGCGGACGCGCTTGGATGGGAAAGAGATGATGTGGCCGTGGAATTTCTAGGCAAACGCGGCAGCGACAGGAGTTTCTGGCGGTTCGCTAACGGCGATGAACGCGCGATAGCGATTTGCTACGACGATGCAGCGCGTCCTGAAAACGCCAACTACGCCGCATGTGCGAGGCTCCTTGCGGAAAACGGAGTGGCGGCAGTAAAAGTGCTTGCAGATCTGCCGGAGAAGAAGGTGCTGGTGCTGGAGGACTGCGGAGACGATTCGCTGGAGAAACGCGCCAACAAGAAGGGCGCGGACTTGGTGAAACTGTACGTCCCCGTAATGGAGAAAATAAAAAAGTTCCATGAAGTCCGGCCGGACGAGAGGCTGTTGCAAGAGCCGTTTGACGATGCGCTATATGCATGGGAGCGCGAACTTTTCGTGCGCGAGGCGTTGCAGGGACGCTGGGGAATGGATGCGATTCCAGAGGCAGTGGCACGGGAGCTTGATTGCGTGGCGGAAACATTGAAAGCGCAGCGGCAGGTGCTATTGCACCGCGATGCGCAGAGTTCCAACGTGCTCTACGGCAAGGATGGCGCGGAGGTGTTCATCGATTTCCAGGGGATGCGGCTTGGCGCGGCGGCATACGACGTGGCAAGTTTCCTGTATGATCCCTACGTGCCGCTGGACGAGCGCGACCGTGCAACGCTGGCGGGGGTGTACGGCATCGAACGCAAACTCTTGGCGTATGGCGCGGTGCAGAGGCTCGTGCAGGCGACGGGTGCGTTTTGTCGCCTTGCCGCTGCGGGTCAGAAGCATTTTGAGCACCACATTCCGCAGGCACTTGCCAATTTGCTGGCGGCGGCGGACGATGCGGACATGGATGCCACGGGCGCGTTTGCGGAAGACTTGATAGCCCGTGAAAACATGCGCGGAGGCGGGCATCACCACCATCATCATTGCGGCTGCGGCTGCGAGGGAGGGCATCGCGGATGACGAGCCCGGTAAAGCGTGCAATGACCACGGTGATGCGCACCGCCACAAGGCGGCGCGGCACGGTGGAGACGCATGCAATGGGCAAGACGCGCACATTCCACGCATACGACATGGGCGAAGACACGTTCATCTTCGAGGACGGGGTGTGGAAGAAAGTGGGCGAGCACGCAAGCGTTTTGATGGTGGCGAAATGCGATTTGCGCAGAGGAGAGAAGGGGCATGTGATGACGGTCACATCCGGCAACCACTCCGTGGCGGCGATACCGCTTTTGGCGGGGCAGTTCTGGGGGCTTGCGTCGATACGCCCGGGCAAGAGGGGGGCGGTTCTTTCCGAGAAAGTGCTGTGCGCCAACGTGGTGGGCAGCAAAATAGAAATATCCCAGCGCGATGTGGCCACGCGCCGCCTTGTAGAACTTGATGAATGGGTGCGCGAGACGCTTGCCTTCAGCCTGGACGACATTGTGATGATCGAGCGCAACGATGCCACGTTGCAGTATTACCGTTCGCTTGGGCAGGAGTGGCGCATCAAACCGCTGGCGTGGACGGAACTTGAAATGCGCAGTGCCATCGCTTCGAGCCGCAAGCGCATATCTACGCGGCTGCGGTACTACCACAGCGTCAAGGGCGTGCATTTTCTTTCGATGACGGATTTTGCGGTTTTCGCGTCACGTGCGCGGACGGACTGGGACGAGTTCACGAGGGAGTTGCGCGAGATGACGGGCGTGTTCGAGGGCAATCGCGAGTCGTTCCTGCGCCAGGCAAAGTTCCACGGACACCATGAAATAGAATTCTTCGGGCTGCCGCGCAACTGGGCCACGCGTCCGGAAGGAGCCGTGCCGCGACTGGAAAAACTGATGGAGGATATTGTCCTTGAACGCATAACGCGCGATGCGGCGGCGGACGAGGTGGATGCGATTTTCGCGGCGATGAAGCAACAGTTGACGCAGAAGGATCTGCTGGACGACAAGTCGCCTTGTTTCGCGGAACTTCTCTACATGCATTTGACGGGCGAGGTTTACAATGTAATGGGAGATGGTTCAAGCCGGGCGTTCGACGACAGACGGACTGCATTGAAAGGCGCGACGTTCGTGGACGGA
>JAFVCR010000031.1 GCA_017479035.1 Kiritimatiellia bacterium
AGACGCATGGACTACAGGTGGTCTCCTGCGTCGGCTCGTCCAGCAATTCTATCGTGAACTCGCCGGGTAAATCTATCCCGCGCTGTGCAAGCGTCAACGTAGCGCCATTCGCCAGCGCAACCGTGGAATTGCGGCAGAAAAGTTTTGCCACCGCAAGATCGTTCGAGAGCACCAACCCCGCATCGTATATTGCAAGTTCCGCCGTGACAAATGCGGACGTATCGCATTCCGCGCCTATCGCAAGCGTGCCGTTTGTCACGGCCACCGCCGCTCCGTCCGCAGCAGTTGCAAGCGAACCCGTCACTACGGCAGAGACGCTGTTCCATTGGTCTCCAAGCATCGCACCGCTTGCGCACACGAGGTTTTTCACCGCAAGCGAACCGCAAAGTTTCGCGCCGCTTTCAAGCCTTGCCGCGCCATCGCCTGTTATCGCGCCCGTGCCAGCCAGCCGAGCACCGCCGGCCACAGTGTATGCCCCGGCATTCTTGTGCGTTGCATTCAGCTTGAACGTCACACCGCCGCCGATCGCCGTCGCGCCTTTGTATGTAAGTGCCGCGCCGCCATATGAATTCTGCACGAACTTTCCCTCGCCCTCCACCGCAATGCCACCCGTAGCATTTGCGTAATTCGCCGTCCCGTCTGCAAAAACGAGATTGCTCTCCATCGTTGCATTCCCGGAGAGAACAAATCGCGGCGACCCTTCGCGCAGGAACACCACCGGGTTCTTCGTTGCAACGAATGCCGAATCTGCGGAAACGTTCACCGTAGGCCCGCCGTAAAACTCGAACGCCCGCGAATTGCGCAGATTGGCCGCAAGTGTCACCATCGCGCCTTCGAGGTCGAGAATTCTTCCGAACATATCATTGCCTGTGAACGTCACCGCTCCGCCTCTACGGACCGTCAAGTGTTTGTCGCTTTTCGTGTAGCCCGTTTCGTCGTTGCCTTGGAACACCAGATTTCCACCGTCCAGCACTTCTATCGCCGTGTTCTGGAAAAGCCCGTTGACATTGCCCGCGCCCGTGAACACCACCGTTCCTTCTCCTATTTTAAGCGTGGAGTCCGAATACGTGTAAGAGTTGTTCATCTGCGCGAGTGTCTGCGTTTTGCCCTTGCCTGGCGCGATCACAACGCTTGCCATGTTGCCGCCTGCCGTGATTTTGCCGGCGTATGAACCCGCCGTTGCACCCGCCGCCACGCCCGGCCCGAACGGCGCGCCAAACACCAGCGTATGGTTTGCCGCGTTTGTTATTTCCGTTGCGGAGATATTCAATGGTATGTTAAATGCAACGTCTCCTGCCGGCGTGAACGCATCGCCCGGAAGCGTCACAAGCGCATTGCCGCCGTCGTTGAATACGTATGCGCTCTGCGTCGCGGCGAACGTTGCCGCATACGGTGCCACCGCACCTATCACCTCCACTTCCGCAACGTCTGTTCCTTCGAGATCCAGAAACGCCACGCTGGAGTATTTGTCGAACGCTTTTCTCCCGCCATGCCACGCAAGTATGCTTGCATCTTCCGCCCAAGTGCCGTTGCCGTTCATGCCCGCTTCGCCCGACCACGTCAAGCCTTCGTTCATCGTCACCTTGCATACCGACTGCGCCACTCCATCTATCACCGCGCACGCCGTGAATACCGTCGTCTCGTAAAGAGTGAACCGCTGCCCGCTTTTGCAGGAATTCGATTTCGTGTCCGGCACGCTTCCGTCCCGGGTGTAGTATATCGTGGCGTTCGGATCCGGATGGTACAGCGTCACATATCCCGGATAGGCGAAATACGCCCCGTCTGCGATGTCGTTGCCGTCGTCATCCAGAAACCTCACATCCCACTCGTATGGTATCTTGTGCTCGCGCCAATTGCTTGCGCCCTCGTATGTCTGCAGCAGGACTCTGCGGTTGTCGTTTACTTCCGTCCCCACCGGCACGCCTATGTCTTCCGGCGTTATGTCCGGCGTGGAGAAATACGGCACAGACTTGAAATCGTTGTAGTATGTGCCGTTGAACGTCGCGTAATTATACGCCATCACCGTGTGGCAGCGCACTCCTTTTGCATCGAGGAAATGATACCCGCTCGAATATTCCGTCGTCTGCGGCCCCGGGCTGGAGTCCTGTATGTTGCTGTGCCCCGCACCCATCTGGTGGCCTACTTCGTGGGACATCGTGTAACGCAAGAACACCGTGTTTATGTCGCACACGCTGTAGTTTATATTGTTGGCCGCCATCGCCGCGATCTTCTCTGCGGACACGTCTTTCTCGAGCGAGTATGAAATCCCCGACGTAGACCCGCCCGTCCTGTTCACCAGAAGAACCGTCGTATCCGCGCCGCATGCCATGCGCTTTGCAGGGATCGCACCAAACACTCCCCCTCCGCTTCTCAATGCACCAAGGACATCTCCGTTCACCGCCGGATACGTCGCATCCACGTCTATCACACCCGCCAAACGGTAGGAGAACCTGCCCAGCAGCTGCGAATGCTCCAGCACGTCGTTCATCCTTGCAACCGCCGCATCCGCGCATTCTTCCATCGAACCGTAACGTTCCTGCGCATACGCCT
Source organism: Kiritimatiellia bacterium (assembly GCA_017479035.1). GTDB lineage: Bacteria > Verrucomicrobiota > Kiritimatiellia > RFP12 > UBA1067 > RGIG5050. The sequence continues at coordinate 2,551 of JAFVCR010000031.1, forward strand.
TTGCGCCTTTGTCGAACACCACTAGAATGTCGATCACCGGATTGTGCACCGCCATCTCGAACGCATCATCTCCCGCTGCCGCTGCCTTTCGCGCGATCTTTCTCACAGGCGCGGCACTCTCCTCCTCATCGTGCGCACACGCTTCCCCTTCGCACGTTCCGCATTCGTCTGGCAGGCTTTCCGCGACATCCTCCACCGTCGCCTCCGCCTTGCCGTCCGCCGTTTTTATGGTGTATATCTTCGCGTTTGCAAAATCGTCTATCGTCACGCGCAAACCTTTTGCCGATGGCTTCACCACGGCCGAAACTCCCCTCGCCGCATCGCGTGCAATGAACGACCTCCCCGCCACGCCCGCAGGAGGTGCGGCCGTCACCGCAAGCGCGAATTCCTCCCCGTCGGCAAGCCTCACCGCGATGGTGTCTCCAACGGCAAAAGCAACTCCCTGCGCGGGCATCTCCCCTCCGCGCAAATCTATCCTGTACTCCGCCGCTCCCGCGGACAATGCCGCACACGCCGCAATCGCGGCAAGGCTTGTTGCTTTTCTCATTTGCATTCCCCTTCCATGATTCGATTATATCAGATTCTCCTCCAAATGGCAATTGCCGTTTCTACAATAAATCTGCACGTAGAGTCTTGAAACTTCATCAGCAATATGATAGAATATAAATCGTTTCTGGGACGCTTAGCTCAGTTGGTTAGAGCTATTGCTTTACACGCAATGGGTCGCTGGTTCGAGTCCGGCAGCGTCCACCATCCCTCCCCCCGTGGCAAACATTTGCCGTTACAGTTCCCTTCCTGCTGCCAGATACGAATATATCGAGCGCCGCAGCACCGCACGCAACTCCTTCGCACCGTCACGTGCCTCTGGCTCCACCCCTTCCGCCACCATCATTGCCGATGTTCTCTCCACCGGTAGGTATTCTATCCATTCCACATCCACGTTGTGCCACTTGCCGTCGCCTCCGCGCACGGATTTCGTTTCGATCCGCTTCACACCCTTGTATCCCTGCGCCGTCACCGCCACTTCGCTCGTTCCTGTCGCCTCGTCGCGTGCCACCACCCTTGTTTTCAGAATGCTGCGCGTGATGCATTGCGGATGCTTGAAATCGTCCTCGCCGTGATAGTTCGCCGTGGCCTCGTGTTCCCAGAACGCCGCCGGCGCGGTCGGCAGTACGCCCTTCCATATCTCCTCGTGCGTGCGCGTCTGCTGATACAACGGTATCGCCAAAAGCGGCGCGAAAGCAAAATACACGTGCTTGAAATATCCGGCGTTGAACGTGTAGAAATACATCCACGCCGCGTCGTAATCCCAGTCCCAGAACTGCGCCGGATCCGTGTCCAGCGTAAATCCGTCCAGATGCTCCGCACGCACGATGTTTATTTTGCGATGCTTCGTCATCGCAAAATCGTCGCCAAACCCCACCGTGCGGTCTTTCACCAGCTCCAGCATCTGCCGCTGCGCCAACGGCGTGAACAGCAGCCTGAACTCCACTTCGTTGTCGCGATCCTTCGTGGCGAACAGCGTCTCAAATTCCTTGTTCGCCATCATAGTGTAGTTCGAGGAATCCGTCAGATTGCGCGAGAACTTCTCCAGCTCTCTCCTCTTGTGCCATTTGCGCAACGCCGCAAACGCCCCCTCCGTCAAGCCCGACGGCTCTCTCGTAAACGACAGATTCGGTGCCGCGTCATTACCGTACACCAGCACCTTCCCCGTGAAGTATTCGGGCATAGGCTTCGTTACCGATGCCGTAAGCGTTTCGCTGCGATGCACCGCCCGGCGGTGGCCCTTCGAATCCGTCTCGTATTCCGTCCACGAAATGCGCTTGTGTCCGTAGTATGTTTTCTCTCCCCACTCCATCTCAAGATATTCGCCTATCGCAAACGGATTGCCGTTGATCACGCCGGATTGCGCGAACAATATCGATTTCCCCTCGTTGAACGAATCGTCCCACCCGAACAGCCTCTTGAGATCCTCCAGCCGCGCCGCCGTGAAAAACGCATCGAATTGCAGCCTTGGCACCGTCTGCTCTATGAGTTTCACCGGCATGTCCCACGTGTAGAGCCTGTTCAGCGGCTCCATCATTTCGCGGCAGACGCCCTTGTTTTCCACTATCGAATTTTCAAGTTCCCCCACCTCTCGCCGCAGTTTGCGATACGGTGAAATCAGCAGTATCGTTGCAAGCAGCGCACCCGCTCCAGCCAACGCAAGCGCAATGTATCGCTCGTCTCCCCGCTGGTGGAAATCGTATGCAAACCATCCCGCCGCCGCAGCCGCCCCCGCAAGCAGCACCATGAAAAACATCACCCATCCAGCCCTGCGCGCAAGCGAAGATGCCCGCCGCTCCATGCCATGCACTTTGCCCGCGATTTCGCGCAGCCTCTCCACGTCCACGCCGGAGCGCACCGTCAACTCCGCAAACTTCTCCTTGGCGAGAGCATCGAACTTCGCCTTGAATTCGTCGCGGTATCGCGCAAGCGGTTCGTAGACGTCATCAATCATTGCATCGCATCATCCCGCTTCAGAAGAACGTTCCTCTCGCAGCGGCCTTTGTCTCCGCCGACGCGCTGAACGGTATGCGCGTGGTATACCCCGCCTTCGCCGCCACTATCATCTTCGTTGGCCAATCGAACAAATCGCTGTTCCACTGGTTCACCGTGTCGTTGTATAGCTCTCGCGCCGCCGTGATCTCCTTTTGCAGATACGCGTTCTGCTGCATCGCATCCGCAATGGCCGCATGCGCCTTCAACTCCGGATACGCCTCCACTTGCGGGAAAAGCCTGTTGAACGCGCCGTCTATCTGCCCCTGCAATTCGTTGCGCGTTTCGTCCGTAAGCCCCCTACCTCCGCGATACGCAGCCACACTTTTCATCACGTCCTTGTCAAGATCCACCGCCTTCGCCACCAGCCCTGCCACGTTACGCAGTATCTGCACCCGCTGCTCGAGATAATTGTCTATCGTCGACGCATCCGCCTGCAGTTTCTGCTGCAATCTGCGGAAATAATTGCGCGCCCCCGTCTTCATGAAAAGAAATACCACCCCCGGCAATATCCCGCACACCCACAGCAAAATCTCAAACAGTGTGGATCCAAAACCCACCTTCACCGGCAACTGCCTCTCGATTACGTTCACATCGCGTCCCGCGCCGTTCACCGGCCCTGTCAATTCGTCAAGTTCATTCGCCATCTCTATTGCCTCCGCTTTTCCCCCATACTATCATAAATTCCCCACCCGCGCAAGCACCCGTTTGCACACAGTTTGCAGTTTGCAGTTTTTGGCAACGGTGTTTGCCTCCTGTGGGGACGCGGGCATCTCGCCCGCGGCTTCCACCATATCCTTACATATTTAAACCATAACTCACACAAACTTCACAACGTCCACAAAGTCTTCAAATTCGTGCCCTTCGTGAACTTCGTGTGTGCATTTTATCCCCCACCACCTCCTGTGGGGACGCGGGCGTCTCGCCCGCGGTTATCCCGTCACTCCCCACCACGTCACTCA
>JAFVCR010000032.1 GCA_017479035.1 Kiritimatiellia bacterium
CGTCCCCATTCATGTCACACACCATTACCGGCACGTAATTGCTGCCGGAGCGTATGTTCTTGCCGAGGTTGATTTTCCAAAGGCTGCGATTCGTCCCGTCGAGTTTCACGCCCTCTATCCAAGTCTCGCCCGTTGCATGCCACGACGAATTGTCCGCCGCATTGTCCGGCCACCAGATTATCACAAGTTCGTATTCGCCATCGCCGTCAAGGTCGCCTATGGACGTATCGCAAGGATGGTGGCCGATTTTCTTCCCGTCCGGCATGATGCTCTCCGGCGGCGGCGCAAGTTCGATGTCGAAATACCCCACCGGCGCATTCGCCGGGAGCGTCCAGGAAGCCGACACCGCAAACTTGCCCTCCCTTCCGCCTGGCAACACGCCCGTAACGGTGTATTTTGTCTTTTCCCCGCTCCAAGGTGCTTTGAAATACGTCACGTCGCGTATCGGCTCCGCATTCAGTTTTCGCCCGTTGGCATATACGTTGAACGCAATGTCCGCAGGATCGGTGCTCTTGTACCGCCACCCCACCATCACCTCGTCCTTTTTGGTGCGTACGGCGTATACACCGCGCCCCATGCGCTCCTTCTGCATTTTGTCGAGCCTGTATGCCGTAGCCGGCTGCGGAAACGCATCTTTCCCGAACGTCTTTCCGGGTTCGCTTTCCACCACCTTGCCGCCTTTGAGCGTTATGATTCTGCCCACTTGGTTGGTGGAAACGCACTTCAGCGTCCCGCCATTGCCCAGCACGATAGTCCCGCCCCAGCTTCCCGCCGGGCCTATCACGAGTTGCGATGCGTTCGTCACCACAATCCGCCCCGTGGCATTGTCACACGGATACTGCAAGCCCAATATACCCCCCCCCGCCTTGATCAGATCGCCATCCCCTTCTATGGACGCTCTCACCAGCAGTTGCTTGTTCGTTATTATCTTCACCTTGCCGGAGAGTTTTATCGGCGCGGCGGATTTTATGAACGTCGGCTCGTACGCGGCAAACGCACCTCCTGCAAACACTATTTCGTTCGTCCGCGAATGAGCGTAGTTGGAGTCGAACACGAACCCCTTGGATCCAAGCGCAAATGCGCCGCCGCTTTTGAGCTCGAAACGCTTTTCTCCGCCAATCCCGCACTGCGCCAGAACGCCTTTTGCGTAAAGCCTCTTCTCTCCGTCTTCGCCGCCCACAGTCACGCGCTCCGGGATTTCATATCCAAGCCGCAGAACGGCGTTTGTATCCACATACGCGCTCACTCGCTCCTTCGGCCTTGGCAAACCCTCCGGCCACGGCTGGTTCCCGCTTGCTATCTGCAAAAGTTGCACCTCGCTCAACGCCGTGTCGTAAACGCGGAAGTCGTCTATCTCCACACCGTCTCCCGTTTCGAGGCCGCCGGCCTTCCCCGCCCAATGGAACGCGCCGAATGTAAGTTCCCACCCAAGCCCATCGTTTATGAACGCCGCACTCTCCCCGGCTTTTTTGCCGTCCACCCACAATTGCAATCCGTCCGCATTCTTGACCAGCGCGTAAACATGGAACTGCCTTGCAAAATGCTCCACGTCTTTCATCACCAGCATTTGCGCATCTTTCTGCGCGCCATGCCACTGCACCACTTTCACGCCGTTTTTGCCGGAAGCGAGCGCAAACGCCTGCGTTCCCCTCCCCCGTGCGCTGCCAAGACTCCAGATTATCGCATTTTCCTTCTCTATCCCTTTCACCACGCCAACCATCGTCCACTCGTCGCCAAGCGTCATGTTGCTGAAAAACGGGAACACTCCCTCTCCGCATCCCAGCCTCATTGCGGCATCGTCCCCTCCCCGCGCCTTGCACCACTGCGCCTTGCTTTTGATTTTCGCCCAGTGCTTGCCGTCCCAATCGCAAGCCTCTTCGCCGGAATTCTCAAGCGAACCGTTGAACGCGATATGCCTCCTTGGAACCTGCCCGAGTTCGTCCAGCCTGGAATTGTCCTCCTCCTGCGCCTGCAATGCAAGTGACAGTGTCAGTATTGTAAAAACGACAACTTCTTTAACGCATTTCAACACAGAGGGCACGAAGATGCACAGAGTCCACAGACTCTCAAATCTCTCTGTGAACTCTGTGGCTTTCTGTGTTCTCCGTGTTGAAATAGTTGTTGTTCTCATGGCCGGTTCCCGATTCTTTGCAGTTCCGCAAGCGGGATGTAGTTTTCTCCTGCACCAACCACACACGCTTTCTTCCCGAAGTCCACCACGAGGCAGTCCGCTTCCATCCGCAGCGGCTCGTCCAACTTCATCGCAACAAAAATTGTATCACATTCATGGACTTTTTGCAAGCATTCTTTCATCTGCAACACTTCCACCCGTTCGTCCGCGCTTTCTATTCTATTGACATGATACGCCCAATATATCTTCTTTATACCCTCTTTCCTTTGCAGCCGCTCTACAAGCCTCTTGCCCACCATGCCCGTCCCGAACACCGCCACAACCCCTCCTTTTGCAATGCGCACGGCTATATCTTCAATTTCTTCAACCCTTTCGCCATTTTTGCGCAGTTTCTTCTGCTCTAGGAACGCCTCGTCCAGACATTTCCGCAATCCCGCACACATATATCCTTCCTCTTCGGCGCGGTGCATCGCCTCGCGCACCTGCCCCACAATCGCCTCTTCTCCCTTGAGCGTGGAGTCCAACCCCGCCATTACCCTTGCTATGTGTTCTTTCGCATTTTTCCCGCACAAAACCCGCAAAGTTTCTTGTGGACTTTGCATTAGATGATCCGCACCCAATCTCCGCAACGCCTCGGCCAGTTTTTCCGCCCATACCGCCCACATCCACACCTCGCACCTCTCGCACGTATCCACGAGCATGCACCCCTCAACCCCCTTTAATGGCGCAATGACCGCTAAATCCGGCACATTCTTGCATTTATAGACTATCAACTGCGCCGCCCCCGCCACAAATCCCCCCTTTATCGCATCTCGCACCGCCTTTGCCGTACGGCATTCCGCCCCGTTTGTGGACACCGCTACTATTGTATCCTCCATCCTCGCCACCGCTGGCGACACGAAATCCCCTTCTATCCAGTTCCCGTCTGCCGATGCCGCCAGCACCCCCGCCTTCCGCGCCGCCTCCAGCACCTCGCGGTTAGTCCTTTTATCGTCCGTGCACGCAAACACCGCCAGCAGATCACTCTCTACATCGCTCGCATCAAACGCCGCCCGCTCGATCTCCACCCCCTCAAGTGCTGCAAGTTCCCCGCACGCTTCCAACGCCACCACACGCACTCCCACCCCAAGCGAAACAAGCACCTTCGCCTTCCGCAACGCCACCCTGCCGCCGCCCACAACAAGCGCTTTTCTTCCCCGGACGATGAGATTCACCGGCAACGTCACCGCCACCGGCCTCCCCCTCCCTTCTTTTGCAGGTTTTTCCATGTCCGCATTCTACCATTTTGCCGCATACCTGTCAAAGAAATCCCCGTTTTAAGACATCTCGCCGCCTGCCGTGAGATTAAAAGTATCGATAGATTGAATTGAAAGTATCGATACTTTCATCACAAAGTATCGATACTTTTTACTCAAAGTATCGATACTTTTTATCTGAAGTATCGATACTTTATATCTCGCCTCGCCCGGAAGTTGACTTTTTTGCGGGCGTGTGGTAGATTCTCCTCCGTGAAAATCCTCCTCCATGTATGCTGCGGCCCTTGCGCCAGCGCGTGCGTCCCGGTCTTGAAAGACTGCGGCCACGATGTCGCCATGTTCTATTCCAACTCCAACATCGCCCCGGAGGAAGAATACGCCAAACGCGGGGAAAACGCCGCGATTCTCGCCGCCGCCGAGGGCGTAGAGATTGTGCAAGACTCCTACGACCATGCCGACTGGCTGGAAAAAGTCGCCAAAGGGCTTGAAAACGAACCGGAAAAAGGCGCGCGCTGCGCCAGGTGCTTCCTCTACAATCTGCGCCGCACCGCCAAGTATGCGCGGGAACATGGTTTCGATGCCTTCACAACAAGCCTCACCGTCTCCCCGCACAAGGTTAGCGGAGTCATCTTCGCCGCCGGCGCACAGGCCGCCAAGGAAAATGGCTCCAAATTCGTTGAGGCGGACTTCAAAAAGAAAAACGGCTTCCTCAAATCCCTCGCCCGCGCCGCGGCATTGGGTCTCTACCGCCAGAGTTGGTGCGGATGCGAGTTTTCCATGCGCAAACAGCACACCGCCGGCAAAGCCGATTGAACGCGCTCGCCGCCGCCGCGCCCGTCATGCAATCGCAGTCTTCATCCCGGCAAGACGTTCCGCAAGTGCCGTGCGGCGCAGCAAGACTGTATTCGTTTCGATGGCCTTTTTCACCGCCCAGCGGCTGCCGATCACCATCACAAGCCTCTTGCCGCGCGTGATTGCCGTATACAGCAAATTGCGCTGCAGCAGCATGTAGTGCTGGTTGTGGATTATCACGATCGCGGCGGGATATTCGCTTCCTTGCGCCTTGTGTATGGTGGTGGCGTATGCCAAAGCGAGTTCGTCGATGTCGCCAGATTTATACTCCACCGGTCTGCCGTCGAACAACACCACTAGCGTGCGATCGTCCGCATTTACGGATTTGATGAAGCCAATGTCGCCGTTGTAGACGTCCTTGTCGTAGTTGTTGCGCAGTTGCATCACGCGGTCGCCTGCGCGGAAACGCGTTGATCCGCGCACGATTTCCGCACCTGACGGATTCAAAACTTTCTGGATAGCGGCGTTTAGCTCGTCCGCGCCAAGGAGGTTTTTGCGCATCGGCGTAAGAACCTGCACGTCCTGCAACGCCTCCATCGCAAACTTGCGCGGGATCCTGTTCACCATGAAATCCAACGCCAGCCTCACCACGTCCTGCGGATTGTCGCGCGCGATGAAATGGAAATCCGCATCTGGATCGTCCGATAATTCCAACCCCTCCCCGCGATTGACATTGTGCGCATTGCGGACTATCAACCCCGTTGCGTCCTGGCGGAATATCGCGGAAAGTTGCGCCACCCCCACCGCCTTCGATTTTATCAAATCCCCCAATACGCTGCCCGCGCCCACGCTCGGGAGCTGGTCGGTGTCGCCCACCATTACAAGCGTGGCGGTGTCCGGCAGAGCCAGCGCGAGATCGCGCATCAAACGTATGTCGATCATCGAGCATTCGTCGAATATGAACACATCCCCTTCCAGGGGATTGTCCGCGCAATAGGTGAAGTCCCCCGTTTGCGGATTGTATTTCAAAAGCCTGTGCAGCGTCTGCGCCTGTACGCCTGTGGCCTCGCTCATGCGCCGTGCGGCGCGGCCCGTGGGCGCGGCAAGGCTCACCGTGATTTTGCCCGCGCCCTTGCGCGCTCCGTAGATGTCCGTCAAAGCGCGTATGATCGTGGTCTTGCCCACGCCGGGTCCGCCCGTGATCACGAACACCTTGGCGCGCAATGCATTGCGCACGGCAAGATGCTGCATCGGCGCAAGCGTGAACGCCGTCTTCTTCTGCCACCAGAATATCGCCTTGTCGCAGTCGATCGCCGGGAAACTGCGCGGCGCGGCAAGCATCCGCCCGAGTTTCTTCGCCACTGCAAGTTCCGCAAAATACAAATCCTTCAGCCAGACGCGCTCCACACCTTCCTCGCCCTTGTCGAGAATCATGCGCCCGGCCTCCACCTCCTCCTTCAACGCCGCAGCGAGGCTTTCCACCGCCACGCCTATCTTGTCCTGCGCCAGCAGCAGCAACTCCGGCACGGATGTCCAGCAATGCCCGCCGTCCTCCGCTTCGGACTTCAAAATATAGAACAACGCCGCCCGCGCGCGCAACGGCGAATCTTTTGCTATGCCGCTTTTCAACGCTATCGCATCGGCCGTGAGGAACCCTATTCCGTGAATGTCGCGGCACAGGCGGTACGGGTCGGACTTTATCACCGCCACCGCTTGCGAACCGTATGCCTTTTGTATCGCCGCAGCGCGGTTTGCGCCTATCCCGTGCGCCTGCATGAAAATCATCAACTCGCGCGTGGACCGCTGCTCTTGCCACGACTCTTTTATCTGCGCTATTTTCTTGCGCCCGAGTTTCGGCACCTCGCGCAGCCGCCCGCTGTGGTTGTCGAGCACGTCTATCGTATCCGCCCCGAAATGATCCACTATGCGATTGTCGAACACCGTGCCTATCCCGCGCACCACGCCGCTTGCAAGATAGCGGCGTATCCCCTCCACGCTCGTCGGCGCAATGCAGTTTATCGCAACAGCCTTGAACTGCCGCCCGTGCACGGGGTCGTCCACCCATTCGCCTTCGGCCTCAATCGCCTCACCCTCCCACGCCGCAACGCACGTGCCGCGCACCACCGCCTCGGCGGATTTACGCGCGAATCTGTATGGATTGGACGCGCTGTCGTCCAGCGAGATTTTCAAGATGGAATAGCCGTTCTCCTCGTTGCGATACATCACGCTTGTGATGGTGCCCGCGAGTTTCTCCGGCTGCGATGGATTTTTCTGCGGCATTGTTCGCTGCGGCGCGGTGCTTTAGGGGGCTTCCTCTATCACACCGCTCTCTATCACAACCGGCCTCTCCGGCACGTTTTGATGGAACCCCGCATTGCCGGTTTTCACCTTTGCTATGCGGTCTACCACGTCCATTCCTTCAATCACACCGCCGAACACCGCATACCCGAAACCCTGCGGAGACGGAGACGAAAAGTCGAGAAATGGATTGTCCACAAGATTGATGAAAAACTGGCTCGTGGCGGAATCCACCACCATCGTCCGCGCCATCGCAATTGTCCCGCGCAGGTTTTTGAGGCCGTTCGCCGCTTCGTTGCGTATGGGTGCGCGCGTGGGCTTCTGGTTCATGGACTTGTCGAACCCGCCGCCTTGTATCATGAATCCGTCTATGACGCGATGGAATATCGTGCCGTTGTAATGCCCTTCGCGGGCGTATGCAATGAAATTCTCCACCGTCTTCGGTGCCTTTTCGCCATCGAGGGCCACCTTGATGCGTCCTTCGCTCGTCTCCAGCACCGCAACAGCATTTTTCGTCTTCACCGCAACAGCAACGTTCATCTTCCATTCTCCTTTTCGGCAAGAGTATACCACAAACCCGCCGCCAATGCAATGCCCCCGTTCGCACACTCTTATCCTCCGCGCAGTTTGCAGTTTGCAGTTTTAATCAACGCAGAGACGCAGAGGTGCAGAGGCGTAGAGATGCAGAAACACGAGTGAAGATGCGAGCGTGTACTGTGGGGACGCGGGCGTCTCGCCCGCGGAGGATTTGCAGTGTGCAGTTATGGATGCGGCGCGACAACTGCACACTGCAAACTGCAAACTTCTTTAATCCTATTCGCCGGCGCACCCCTCCGCAA
>JAFVCR010000033.1 GCA_017479035.1 Kiritimatiellia bacterium
CATCGCTCATTTCCTCATCTGAGCGCGTACTGTGGGGACGCGGGCGTCTCGCCCGCGGAAGGTTTGCAGTGTGCAGTTATGGATGCGGCGCGACAACTGCAAACTGCAAACTATTTTAAGCGTGTCTCGTCCAAGTGCAAGAGTGCGTAAGGAGCATATTCTGCCGCCCGGGGGGGTCCGCTGCGCTTCACCCCCGTCTGTATTCTTACGCCGCTTCGCGGCTTAAAAGCCTCGTGAACTTCGTGGACTTTGTGTGAGGCTTTATGCTCTGCCGCCCCTAGCCATTCATCCGCACCTGCGCCCTTGACGATGCTCCATGCTGGAACGTCCCGCCCGCCTCATCCAAAAATCCGGGATAAGGGTGCTCCGTTTTTCAACCAACCGCAGATATGCAGAGTGCGCCCTGTGCTCGCCCGCAGTATATCCCTCTATAAATAAAATCCTCGCACAAAGTCTTAAACCACTTTGTACCCTTCTTGGACTTCATGTGAGCCATTCCCCTCCCCCAGTTTTCGTGTATTTCGTGTATTTCGTGGTTGAATTAACATCCCTTCGTGAACTTCGTGCGAGCCTTACATTCCCCTCCCCTCTGCCGCTCTGCTTCTCTGCGTTGAAATCCCCCCCCCCATCCCCTCCCCTTCACGCTTTGCAAAAGCCCGCCAGTGCGTGCAAAAAACTTTTGGTCGGCCTAATCATTCATTCAAGTCGATCTAATCATTCATTTAGGCCGACCTAATCATGCGTTTAGGCCGACCTAATCATTCACTCAGGTCGACCTAATCATTCATTCAAGCCGACCTAATCATTCATTTAGGTCGACCTAAATAATTTTGCACGGCAATGCCGTGCAAATCACGCGCACCAATGACGCAATTTATACCCCTTTTCTGTTTACCAGATCTTCAATCCCCGTATTTCCGGCTCGAGGCTCGTCCCATAGCGGTAATAGACCTTTCGCGCCAAAATACGCGCCAAAGCGAGAATATCGCTCGAATTCGCCCCGGTTTTTGCAAATATGACGTTCGCGTGGCCTTCCCACACCTCCGCTCCGCCAACTTTCATCCCCTTCGCCCCTACCGCCTCCAGGAGCCTCCCCGCATAATCCCCCGCCGGGTTCTTGAATACGCTCCCGCAGCAGCGCGGCGGAAAATTCGGCCGCTTTCTCAACGCAGGCTCTGCCGCCTCCCCGCAGCCTTCCACAGCATCTGCGGCCTCTGCGTTGAAATAAACCTCTTCTATGAGCCCCTCTATCTTGCTCGTCCTGTATCCGAATCCGCACTCGTCGTGCGACAATACCCGCCCGTCCGCGAGCCTCACGTTCTCCACGAACTCCCCGATTTCATGCCCGAACGCCCCCGCATTCATCTTCACCCATCCGCCGAGCGTTCCCGGAATCCCCCTCATGAACGCCAGTCGTGCCTTGCCTTCGATGAACCGCGCCCCCGCTTCTGCGGCGTTGCCGTGCGCCTTTACATATTCGTCCCGCGTCGCAAGGTCGCTTATCCACATATTAGACCCCATCCCCACGGGTATTTTCCGTCCACCCCCGTACGACACCCCGCCCGTGCGGAAAAACGAAAACTCCTTCAACTCAACCCCTGCGCACCTCTGCGGAGTCTCTGCGCCCTCTGCGTTGAAATTTCCGCCCTCAATCACATCTATTATATCCCCCGCCCCGGCAAGCAGCACCACGTCCCCGCTTTTCGCCGTCAGCAGCGCATGACGGAACGCCTCTTCCTTCGAAACCGCCAAAAACACGCGTTTTTCGTCGTATATTTCACGAAATGCCGCATAGAGGTCTGCAATATCGCCGCCCTCGATAGGATCCTCGAAGGCGGGATACACCGGCACGAGCACCGTTTCGTCCGCCGCCGCAAACGCTTCCGGGAACTCGCGCAGCAACGCTTTCGTGCGCGAATACCTGTGCGGCTGGAACAAAACTCGCAATTTCCCGCCTTTCGCCGCGTTTTTTGCCATTTCCACCGCGCATTTCAACTCCGCCGGATGGTGCGCGTAGTCGGTGTAGAGTTTGAACCCGTTATCGCGCACAAGCTCGAACCGCCGCGCCGGCAGGACATCCAACGCCTCCGGCAACGCTTTCTCTATATCTTCTATCTTATGCCCCCGCGCCGCCGCCACTGCCACCGCCGCAAGCGCGTTCAGGACGTTGTGCGGTGCGCAATTCTCCCCCAATGCGGACATAATTGCAGGTGTCGCGCCCTTTGCGCCGAATTTTACCACTTTCTGATGCTCTAGAGCCGTCTCTTCCACAAGCCTCACGGCTCGCGGATGGTCGGCGCATACGATAATCGTCCCCTTAGTGTTGCGTATCGCGGCGCGATAGCACTCGAAATACGCCTCTTCGCTCGCAAAATGCTCCAAATGGTCGAAATCCACCGCATTTATCACAAGTATGCCCGGACGATACAGCGCAAGCGTCCCGTCCGACTCGTCCGCCTCCGCCACGAGGGAGTTTGCAGTTTGCGGTGTGCAGTTTGCAGTTTGCCGCACACCTGCTATCGGGAGATCTCTCGATTCGGAGCCGATGCACCATGCAATGTCGTCTCCAAGTGCGAGGAGCAGTTTCGCGGCAAAGAGCGTCGTCGTGGTTTTGCCGTGCGTCCCGCAAATGGCTACTCCCGCCGTTTCGCTCACAAGTTCCGCCAGCACCTCCCCGCGACGGCGTATCTTCAGATTTTTCGCCTTTGCCGCCGCCAATTCGCAATTATCCTCCCTTATCGCCGGAGTAACCACAAGTTCGTCGCAAAGGTGTTCAGGCGAGTGTCCGTATTGAACCCTTATGCCCAATCCCTCAAGCCATCGGGTGCGTGGCGTTGGGGCGAGGTCGCATCCCGTGACCTCCTCCCCACGCAGTTTCAGCAACGCCGCCACCCCCGCCATGCCCACGCCGCCAATGCCCAAAAAGTGTATCATTCATCCTCCTCCCGCTGCCGCGATGCAAGCAGCAAATCGCCCATCTCGTGGCAACGCCTGTAGAGCGTGGCATCGTCCGGCCGCGCCGCCTCCTCCGGCCACAGGGAAAGAAAAAGCATCCTCCCCTCCGCACAGAGTCTCTCCTTCTCCCTGGAAGGATGCCACCTCTCCCCGAAACCTTCCGGGCGAAGGACAATAAAAGCCCCGCCCGCCTTGAAGATTGCGTTCCCGCATTCCTTTTCGCACGGGCTCATGAACGTCCCCGCGCCCGCTCCGCCCGGGCCGATGCGCTCCGCCCTGCCCACGGCCTTGCGCCATTCCGCGTCGTCCCGCGCCCAACTGCGCGAACACCTGAAAGGCTCTATCACGGGCAGTTCCAGAATTTTCTCGTTTCCGTATGCGAACCATTCTCGCCCCGCAAAGGAGACCTTGCGCATTTGCGTGAAAAACCGCCTGTTCTGCCGCCGCAGCCATGCGCGGCGCGGATTTTCGGCTATGTAGCGCGTAAAAGCCTCCAGCTGCCCTTTGCGCTTGACAATCCAATCGTGCCACTCGACCGCGAAAACAGGCTCTGGTTTTGCAGCCGGCGCTCCGGGCCGGCTTTTTTCAAGTGCCTTCGCCAGCTGCCGCACCAGCACGCCAAGTGAAACCGTCCTCTCCGCGCCGGAGCGCAGTTTCATAATGAGGTGGATGTGATCCGGCATGATTGCATACCGCGTTATAGGCTCTATGCAATACCAGGTTTCGTGGAAACGCCGTATTGCCGCCTCGAACGCTTCCGTGACGCAATTGGGCACTATCACGCCATTTTCTATGGAGGAGAAGGCAACGCCGCACCCGGCGGCGCGTTTGAGCGTCACCATGTAGAAGAACGGTTTTTTGTAGTCGAAACCAGGCAGGCGGCCCATGCTATTGCTTCCCTTCTTGCCCGCGCGGAGCGCGGGCTGCAAAACCCGAACGCGCAGAAAGGCCTCTTGTCTTATCGTTTCCCTGTTTGCCCGTTCCTGTCTTGCAGCCGGCGCTCCGCGCCGGCATCATTCCATAGCCACGAAGGCCACCGCCGCTCCTAATGCGGGAATGCGGCAAAGCCGGCCGCTTCAGTCGAATATGGGGTTTGCGCGATGGCAGAACTGGATGCACACGCCCCAAGGGTCGCGCAGCATTGCCATGTCGAAACCGGGCTTGTGGACTAGTTCCTCGAGTTTCGCGCCGGCGGCGACGAGCTTGGCAACGACCGCATCCACGTCGTCGGCAAGGAACGCCACATGGAGCGTCATCGGGTGCATGGCGGGATAGTCGGGAGCCTTCTCGGTGCAATCTGTGCGGTAGATTTCAAGCCCCGTGCGGCCTTCCTCGTCCAGAATGAAACCGGGATTCGCCTTCGACACGTGCATGCCGAGATTCTCGCACCACCATTTCTTGAACGCCTCCGCGTCCGGAACGTCAATCGCAAAATGTTCAATCTTCATCACTCGCCTCCTTCAAACTTTTTCACAGACGAATCAAACGGACAAAGACGAATAAAACCTGTCGAACCGCATTCGTTTTATCCGTCCTTGTCCGTTTGTTCCGTTGACTGGATGGTAGATTTTATTCCGCTTCGAGCGCGGCATCGACCTCGTCGGTCGTTTCCATGTTGGTATAGACGTCCTGCACGTCCTCGAGGTCTTCGAGCATATCGACGAACTTGTTGATGGCCTTTGCCACGGCAACGTCGCTGACGGGGGCGGTCATATTGGGGACGAGCGCACGCTCTTCGGAGTTCTCTTCATCGACGGCGATGCCCGCAGCCTTGATCGCTTCGAGAACGGCGGTGAAGTCCGCCGGCTGGCACTTCACGGTGAAGCCGCCGTCTTCTGCCACAACGTCTTCCGCGCCCGCTTCGAGAGCCGCTTCCATCACGGTGTCCTCCGTCACGCCGTCGGCTGCGGGAATCATGATCTGGCCCATGCGGTCGAAGAGACGCGCCGCCGCGCCCTGCTTGGCAAGTTCGGTGCCGTTCTTCTTGAAGACGTTGGAGACTTCCGCAGCGGCGCGGTTCTTGTTGTCCGTAAGAACCGTGCAGACGATTGCGATGCCGCCCTTGATGCCTTCATAGACGGCATCGACGAGCGCGGCGGATTCGAGTTCGCCGGTGCCCTTCTTGATGGCGCGGTCGATATTGTCGTTGGGCATCTGCGCGGCCTTGGCCTTGGCGATGAGCGTGCGCAGGGTGGGGTTGGTGTCGGGATTGCCGCCCTTGGCCTTCACGACGATGGTGATTTCCTTCCCCAGCTTGGAGAAGATTTTGCCCTTTTTGGCGTCCGCCGCGCCTTTTGCGCGTTTGATGGTGGCCCAGTGGCTGTGACCCGACATGAGTACTCTCGCTTTCTTTTCTTTGAAATTGACAAATCCGCTGTATTATATCCTATTCACAGCCAAAATGCAAGCAAAAGTGCAACTTTCCACCGCAAAATCCGCGATAACCGCCGCATCTGGCGCACCATTACGCCCCCGCCTCCTTGCCGTGCAAAAAACTTTTGGTCGACCAAAATAACCATTTTGAACGACCAAAATAAAATTTCAAGCCCTTGAAATTTTCAGAATCCCCCGCCAGACGCTTTCAAAACGGCGCGGAGAACAGTATCCCTCCGGCAGATTGGGTTAAAATAAATTTGCGCAAGCCTGTAAAATCAAGGCTTGCGCAAACAAACGCCACCATGCCGGCGGCGGATTACGTTTTCCGCGCAGAGGCAAAAAGCATCGCCGCTACAAACGCGGTGAACGGTGCCACGAGAAGTATCGCAAAACTGCCCACGAACGTTTTTGCCGCTTCTGCGGCCACGAGCGGAGAATTGATGAAATCCAGCACCTCCGTTCCCTGCGCGGCAAAAACCATCAGCCGCGTTAGATAGCCGCCGGAATATGCGAGCAGGAGCGTGGTGGTCATGGTGCCGACAGTGGCGCGGCCTATACGGAGACCGCTCAAAAGCAGTTCGCGGCGCGAAACGGCGGGATTGTGACGGACGATTTCCCTCATGCCGGCGGCGATGTCCATCGCAAGATCCATCATCGCGCCGGATGCGGCCAATATCGCCGCGCCGGTGAAAACGTCCGCCAGATCGAGATGCGCAAAACCGCTGTATAGGAGAGTCTGCACAAACGGAAGCGTCGCGCCGTTCACATCGAGGAGGAAGCCCGTAAGTTTGGCAAGGCCAAGCGCGGCTGCCACGCCGAGCATCGCACCTCCGAATGCGGCGAAGGCCTTTTTAGTGACACCGCCCACGAGGAACATTATCGCGCCCGTCAAAAACGCCGTCCACAAAAACGCCGCAAGCGATGCGGAAACGCCCGCGAGCACCATCGGCACGAGACCCTTCCATATCGCCAGGCACGAAAGCGCAAAACTCAAAAGCGCCTTTGCGCCGGTCCATCCGCCGAATGCTACGAGGAACAGAGCGAACGCGCCGAAAAGCCAGCAGTATGCGGGAGTGTGCCACTTGTTGCCGGCGGTCAGAACCGCGCCTCCGTCCGCCGTCCATCCGGGAGGTATCGTGACTGTCGCCACGTCTCCGGGGGAGTAGAATCTATCCAGTTCCAACTGTGCGCGGATGATGTTTGCGGCTTTCGCGCGCGTCCCGGCGAAACTGCCTTCCGCTATTTCCACGTCCAGCGTTTCCGTGCCGTAGCGCACCTCTCCCAAGAGCCGGACGTTTGACGAATCCACTGCAAGCACTTTGGCGGGGACGCGCTCGCCCATCATTGGGGAGGCGATCCTCTCCGGCCCCGGCGCGAAAACGAGCGCAACGCTCGCCAGCGCAAGGGCAAGAGTCAATGCCACCGTAAACGCGCGCCGCCGCATGGTGTTCCCCTCCGCCCGCTCAACGGTAGAAGGAC
This sequence comes from Kiritimatiellia bacterium, assembly GCA_017479035.1. GTDB lineage: Bacteria > Verrucomicrobiota > Kiritimatiellia > RFP12 > UBA1067 > RGIG5050. The sequence continues at coordinate 6,811 of JAFVCR010000033.1, forward strand.
TTGATTATCTTGGAAATGTCGGTATTGTCGAGAAGCCCGGAGAAGCGTTCGGATCCGGGGCCGATGGACGTGGTGAGAACAGGCAGCGCGGTGTGCGAACCGCTCGTCCAGCCCACTCCGGCCTTTTCGGAAATGATGCGCCGCGCCGTGTCGGGCAGGCGTTCTTCCTTGAAACTGTTGGCGAGGCGCGTGCGTTCCTTTTCGGTGAGCACCATCGGGTCGGCCTTTTCGTCGCCTTCGAACTTGAAACCGTAGGATTCTTCGAGGAGAGCCTTTGCGCCGTCCCACGTGCCGCCGTCTTTTTCGTATTTCACGAGTTTCTTGAACGCGTCCGTCGAGCGCGTCTGGTTGGCGAGGCGATCCATGTAGAAAGCGTAGCCCGTACCGGCAAACCCCATCGACATGCCGCCTGTTTCGTGGTCGCCCGTCACCACCACGAGCGTGTCGGGATGGGAGTTGCGATAGGCAAGTGCCACATTCACCGCGTCTTCCAGTTCCAGCAGGTCGCGGAGGTTCACGGCGGCTTCGTTGGCATGTCCCGCCCAATCGACCGCGCCGCCTTCGACCATCAGGAAGAAACCCTCTTCGCTATCGAGGCATTCGATGGCAAGGCGCGTAAGATCGGGCAGACGCGGCTGGCCTTCTTCGCGCGGCCCGTCGATGGCCCAGCCTATGGCCTTTTCGCCGTCGCGATACCATATCTTGCCCATGCCGGGATGGAGAGAAGCGAATTCCTCCTTGCCGCAAGCCACGGTATAACCGTTCGTGGCGGCGATTTCGTAGAGATTGCCCTGGTATTCCTTGGATTCCTCGTTGTTCGCTTTGCCGTCCATGCCGCCGCCGGCGAAGAAATCGAACCCGCTCGCTATTAGGTCGAGCCCGATTTCGTAAAGCATGGAACGCTGTGCGCGGTGGGCGTAAAAGCCGGACGGCGTGGCGTGGTTCATGGTGACGCTCGTAACAATGCCGACTTTCTTCCCGGCGTCGCGGGCGGCCTCCGCGCAGCTTTCGATGCGCTTGCCGTCCTTGTCCACTCCCACCGCGCCGTTGTAAGTTTTCTCTCCACAGGCGATGGCCGTTGCTGCGGCTGCGGAATCCGTTACGAGGCTCGTGGCGGAAGCGGTGCGCGTCATGGCCTGCACGGGGAGATGGTTCAATTCAAGGCCGCGTCCGCGCGATGCGAGGGAGAACTCCTCGGCCGTCATG
>JAFVCR010000034.1 GCA_017479035.1 Kiritimatiellia bacterium
GCCATCCGCAGACGCTACGGAGCCTGGGGGTATCCGTCGGTTATAATCCTCGACGGGGAGGGGGAGGTTCTCTCGCGCCCGCCGGTGCACGCAGACATGGGATGGAAGGAAGTCTTTGATGCAATCGAGGCGAAGAGGGAGGAGCCGCAAATGCCGAAACCGTCCATCAGCGAAGCGGCGGCCTTTGCGGTGTACAAGACTCTCATGACGGCGCGTGTGATGTCGGCAATGGTCACGCCCGGAAAAGTTCACGTTTCTGCCGCACCGTCCGTCCGCAAGCGTGAATGGGGCGTGGAATATCCTGCGGCGGCGGAGGCGCGGGTCGAGACGGAATACTTCGAGAACGTGGCCATACCTTTCTACAACCGTTTCCTCGTTGATGCGTTCGCGGCAGATCCAGCCGCCGGCGGGAAGCATCACGACGAGATCCTCGCCCTTCGCAGGAAGTTTGCGGAATACATCGCGCTCGAACGCTCCGAGATAATGACGGGCGAGGAACTCAAAAAGGCCGATGCGCTCTGGAACAAGGAGCGCGTGCAAGATCCCGTGGTGGGGATGATGTATCTAATATCGCTGCGCACGTGGGAGCGCGAGGTGAACAAGAATTGGGCGCGGACGCTGAGCGAATGCCGCAAGTTCGCCGCAGGAGACGTAATGATGGAGATGCTCGTGGAGTTCCACAACGCGCGAAACGGCGGCACGGGCGCGAAACGATGGGAGAATTTCGAGGCGGCGTTCGTGAAGGTTCTGAGCGTCTTTGCCGAAGCGGACGAGCTTCTTCTGCTGCGCTACGCCAAGTGCGGCGACGCGTTGAGCCACGAGACTATAGATGCAATCCCCCATCCGCGCATGAGGGCGATTGCGAAAGCGGAGAAACTAATGGAGGAGGCGTTCGCATCGCGCGGGGACGGATGGGCTTCGCAAGTGACGCCGGAAGGGCGCGATGGCTACAAGGCGAAAATGGCCGAGGGCGTCCAGTGCTTGAAGGACGCGCTCGCGGAATACCCTGACGACGCGCTGCTCCTCTCGCGCCTTGCGTATTACGCGGGTTGCAGCAGCGCGGCCGGCGTGGAGGCTGTCGAGACCTGCATGAAGGCTTGCCGCAGTTCGCTCGATTTTTCGCAGGAGAACGCAAGCCAGATGCTGCATTTCCTCACGTCGCGCTGGGGCGGCTCCACGGACTTGCTGCGCGAGTTCGCAATCCGCGCCGGGGACGACGTGCGCACGGACTCCATGTTCGCCTTCAACATGGCGCGGGAAGCGGTGAAGAAAATCCGCAGATTTGAAATCGAAAACGTCTGCCCCGAAACCTTCTATTCCGAATGCTATACGGACGAATTGGCCTCTGCAATTTACAGAATCCTTGACGCATACATCGCCGGCGAGCGCGGCCCGCACATGCCCGATGCCGATTTCTTCCGCATCGCCGCGCTTGAGTTCGCCGTCCAGCGCCGCAACTTCGACCGCGCCTTCGCCTACGCCAAAGGCGTCCAGCGCCATCCGAAATGCTGGTGGGACTTCCCCTGGCCGTTCGGCGGGCTCGACAGCTACGTCACCGAGTTCTCCGTACGCGCGTTCCTGGACGGACGCCACATGGATAGGTTCGTCGAGGCCATGCGCACTGCGGAAAAAGGCACCCTTGCCGACCGCCGCAAGGCTCTTGAGACATACCGGGAGATTCTCGCCGCGCCCGACGCGGACGGGGATGAAAAGTGTTTCGTGTCGCTCGAACTCTACCGTCAGCGGACGTTCCTGGACCTCGCCGAGAAGGGCGAGGCGGACCTCACGCCCACTTTCGAGTTCGGCGAGGCGGACAACATCTGGGCGAAACCCAAGGACAAAGGCAACGGCTGGATACAGTGGCATTCGGCGCGGCACGACCTGCGGCTGATGTCCCGCGTGGCGTTCCCGTATGCGGGCTCGGTATATTCTGGCGAAGTGAAGCTTGCCGGAGAGGGAGCGAAGTTCGAGTTCTCCCCGTGCCGCAACTATTCAAATGCAGACGCTCTCTACCAGATGCCGTATCTCACGCTGGCGCGCGAGGGGAGCAAGACGCGCGTGCGGTTGTATTCCGCCACGGCTCTGCCTCCGCGCCGGGGACGCACGCGCCGCTTGACGTGGGACGACTTCATCGCCGCAGAAATGCTTGTCGATACCGAGGGCTTCCACACGTGGGAGATGGATTTGGGCGACGACGGACGCGATTTTTCCGTGCGCATCGACGGCGAGGAGTTCTGCCGCATACCGTTCATACGCATGCTCGCCGCCACGAAGGAATACGGCAAGTACATCGCGGAAGGGAACTATTCCTATCCCGTGTGGACCGTCCGCAAAGACGCCTTCTTCCGCAATCCCCGCATCCGCATCGCACGGTAGCCCCCTTATCCCGAATTTTGGATTAGGTGGACGTGACGTTCCGGCATGGAGTGTCGTCAATGGCGCAGGTGCGGATGAATGGCAAGTGGTGGTAGCATATGCTAAATTCTGCCGCCCCTTCGGGGCTATATAAATCGGTTGTCCATGACGGGGGTTCCGCTACGCTCCACCCCCGTCTGTATTCTTGCGCCGCTTCGCGGCTAAGGATACACTAGAAAGCCCCGAAGGGGCGATAAGATTACAGACGGGGGTGGATCACCGTCCTCCACCTGGAAGGCAGAGCATAGAGCCTCACACGAAGTTCACGAAGTCCACAAAGTTTTTAAGCCGCGAAGCGGCTACGGATACACTAGCAAGCCCCGAAGTGGCGCAAGA
>JAFVCR010000004.1 GCA_017479035.1 Kiritimatiellia bacterium
AATTTGGTAGTATCTCCGTTCGATGAACGAATTTGACAAGAACGGAATACACCGCAGCGTGTGGAAGGATGCGTTGCGCCTTGTAAGAGAGGCGCATGCGTTGCCGTTCGGTTCCGCAGAGGAAATCAAAGCGCGCGCCCGTGCGTTCGATTTCCTCCGCAAGCGGCCGGAAAAGTTTTTCGCATCGCTCGCGCATCTGCTCCAGCCGAATGCTTCGGAACGCTCCATAGAAGCCGCTCTCGCGCCGCTCGAACGCATGGACTCCAAACTCCGCATCACGGATGTAGACATCGTAATCCGCGATACGGACGCTGCGGAGAAGCCTGCCGCCGCGCCTATTGCCGTAGTGGCGGACAACATTCGCAGCGCGCTAAACATGGGCGGGATTTTCCGCACTGCGGAGTTCTTCGGCGCGGAGAAAATCGTCTTGTGCGGCTACACGCCCGGCCCCGAAAACGCGCAAGTGCAAAAAACAGCCCTCGGTGCGGACGGCTTCATACCTTCGGAGCGCGGCGGCGACATTCGCGAAGCAATCCCGCGCCTCAAGGCCGCCGGATATGCGATATACGCACTCGAAACCGCCCAAAACGCCACGGACATCGCATCGTTGCAACCTCATCTGCCGTGTGCGCTGCTGCTTGGCAATGAACGTTTCGGCCTTGATGCGGATGTACTGGAGATGGCGGACGAAACAATCGTGATCCCGTCGCACGGGCGCAAGAATTCATTGAATGTGGTAAGTGCGCTTGCAGCGGCACTTGCCGTGGTGCGCACCAAAATACCTTGATTGCCTCACGTTGCGCCGACGGCATCAAGAAATGCCGTTATGGAGCGGCGAGTGTTCCAGAATTGCGCGTTGACATCGTGCGAGACCCGCCCCATGCGCTTAAGCGCGGCGGCATCTGCGGAGAAGACTTCTTCAAGTTTCGCCTTGAACGCTTCTTTGTCCAAGACAGGCAGCCGCCATCCGTTCCCGCCGTCCGCAACGCCTTCCTCCACGTTCCCCGCTTGGGTCGACAACGCCACCGGCAGGCTACAGTGCAACGCCTCCACTACCGACAGCGGATTGGGATCGTAGAGCGACGGCAACATCATCATGTCGGAGGCGGCATATACAAGCGGCATTTCATCATACGGCAGATACGGCAGGATGGCTATCTTGTCCGCCAGATTGCGCTCTTTGGCCAATGCCTCAAGTGCGTCATGCAATTCACCTTGCCCAAGGATGGTAATGCGCCAGTTGGCCAGCCATTCGCGCTCAAGCAGTTCGATCATCGGAGCAAGACCTTTGACGGGGCTCAAGCGCGCGGGGATGAAGCAGTGGAGCGTGCCGGGGCGTATGCCGAGTTTGGCGCGCATCGCGGCGATGGCATCCTGCGGATATTCTTCGCGTGGACGGAAGCGCGTTTCGTCCACTATGTTCGGCAGGAATACCGGCTTGGGCATGCGCTTGCGCGTCATAGCCTGATGCAGTGCCACATACTTCACTGCATCGCTTCCCGGTACGCCGATATATGCGTAGTGCGAGAAGATTTCGCGCTTGAGCCAGCCCTTGAATCCGTCCATCTTGCCTGTTGTTTTGGTGTTGCCCTCGCTCCATGCGCACATGGTTTTTGCGCGGCAGAAATATGTGGCGAAGATGGAAGTGAAAGTATCGAACGTGCTGCCCGCAAGCAGAACATCCGGCCTGTTACTGCGCAGATGCCGCAGCAGCGACGGATTGAAATGGTGCGTGCCGTGCCCGCAGTCGGGCCAGTATGTGTGCGGAAAATCGATCTTCGGATTGCGCCAGGCATCGGGGCGTTCGCGGTGGCCTTGCGCCATGAAATGCACGTGGAAAGCCCATCCCCGCGCCGAGAGGATTTCGTGCATCGCATTGAACATGTGCAGCCTGTATGGGCTTGGAATGTTTTGTATGACCGCAAATGTTTTCATCGCCGCGATTCTACCATATTTTCCCGCGCTGCGCAACTGCGGCTGTTTAGGCTTTTACATCCGGCGAAACGTCGTATCCGGCTTCCACGGCCAGTGCGCGGTCGTCCTCGTATATTGCGCCGGGCGTGGTGAGAAGGGGGCCTGCAATCCCTGCCGACATTCCCACGTATATACACCGCCGCGCATCGTCGTCGGTAAGGTCGCGTCTGCCGCCTGCAAAGCGGAATGCCGTTCCCGGATTGACGAAACGCAATATCGCGATGGAGTCCAGTATGCGTTCGATAGGCAGGAATTGCGCCGTGCCAAGCGGTGTGCCTTCGATGGGGTGGAGGATGTTCACGGGTATCGAATTGGCACCAGTCTCCTTCAGCGCGAAAGCGAATTCCACAAGTTGCTCGTCCGTCTCGCCCATGCCGATGATGCCTCCGCAGCATACTTCCAGCCCCGCCGCCCGCGCCGCGCGTATGGTGGCGAGTTTCTCCTCTGCGGTGTGCGTGGTGCACAGCGTCCCGAAATGGCTAGGCGCGGTCTCAAGATTGCAATGCAGCCTCTCTAGCCCCGCTTCTTTCAACTTTGCAATGTCTTCAGCACTCACCAGCCCGAGTGACGCGCACAGATGCAACTTCGTTTGTTTGCGCATTTCGCGCAGAGCATCGCATATTTCCTCTATCTGCGCAGGTGTCTGCCCTTTGCCGCTCGTGACGATGCCGATGCGGCTCGCGCCGTTTTTCTCCGCCTTTACCGCCGCATCCACGCAAGCCTTCGTGCCCACCCAACCCCAGTTTTCGCACGATGTCTTGTAATGTGCGCTCTGCGCGCACCATTTGCAGTTCTCCGGGCAGCGGCCCTGCCTTGCCGATATGATTGCGCAGAAATCGAATTTCTTTGTCACTCGCCGTTGGGTTATTTCGTGCGCGGCGCGGTGGAATTCCTCGCGTGGTGCGTTTTGCAGAATATCCAACGCTTCTGCCGGCGTTATTTCGCCGCCGTTTATTATCCTGTCTGCAATATCTTTCAAATTCATGGTTTCTGGATACTACCAAATTTGTAGAAATAAGGCAACTGTTTTCCCGCAGTAGTTTGCAGTGTGCAGTTTGCAGTTTGAAAATGCAATCAACGCAGAGGCACGAGAGATGCAGAGGCGCAGAGATTCGAGAGACACGCGAGAAAATGCGAGTGTGTACTGTGGGGACGCGGGCGTCTCGCCCGCGGAGGGTTTGCCGTGTGCAGTTATGGACGCGGCGCGACAACTGCACACTGCAAACTATCCGGGATAAGGGTGCTTCCTCCGCTAGTGTGAAATACTTTGAAAAATCCGCTTGCAAGAAATGTGGATTTGTGCTAGTTTAACCTCAAAATCGGGGACGGTGTATATTAGGCATCTTGTCCCGGTATGGAGGAACATGAATATGAAAACACTTTTTGCGAGGGCGTTCACCCTCTTTGCGTTTGCGCTTGGCTTGGGCGCATACGCGGCAAGCGTGGGCGATACCTACTCGTCCACAACGGCGGGTTCTACAACGGCTTCTACCCAAGGAGGCTGGGGGGAGTACGATACATGGACTTTGAGCATCCCCGCTACGGCAGAACTCCCTGCGGGAACCGTCATCCGCATCGACTCCATCAAACTAGGTTCCAGATACAATCCACACTCGAACGGTAATGACAAAAATGCAGCCAATGCAGCCGATGCGTCGGCTGCGTTGAACGAGGGAGAAACACGGATTCTCGAAGTCAACGGCGTGAAGTCGGCGCAGGTGACGGACTACACCGGGACGCTCGTGGCAGGAATCAACAATGACAACGGGAGCGTCACGGTAGGCGAACTGACTTATACATTCAGCGGACTTGAAGTCGTTGTAGGCGCTTCCTACACGGTAAAGGGATATACCGCCGACGGAGCGACAATGAAACTCCGCACCCGCCTTGTCAATAAGGCAAACTACTCCGGCGATGTTTGCGTTTTCGGAGAAGTGCAGGCCAATTGGTATCCCGTATATGCAATCTCCGGCGAAGTGACAGGTCAATACGACTATGTCGCACTTGTGGATGAAAACACGAACTTCTCCAATCTTTCTTGGGTTGGAGGCAAGGATTTCTCCGAGGCTACTGACGAATCGAGCGTGGCTGTCCTTGTCAGTGCCGGCACCGTCACTATCGACCAGGACATCGATGTCGGGACTCTCGTAATTTCCGGCGGCGCGGTTGCCGTCGATGGAACGCACACCGTCAAGGCAACGGACGGTGCTATCGCCTCTCCCATAACCATTGCAGACGGGCAAACGTTGAAGACTGGCGGCACCCTCCGGTTGACCGGCGCAAACCGAATTAGCTGGGGCGGCACGCTTGAGGTTGCAGACGGCAGCACATCTTTCAATGCGGCTGGGACCGGCATCAACGGCACGCTCAAGATTGACACCGACGCGACGCTTCTCTCCCTTGCATCCGATGCATACAATTACAACGCCAGTTCGGACACCTTCCTTATCGTCGAAGGAACCCTCGACATGGGATCCACCCGCTGGTCAATGGGCACGCGCAACACGGTCACCCTCGCGGGCGGCGAAATCACCGGCACGGGTGAGGCAACAAACGGAGCGTTCGACAGCATGGGGCCGCTGACCGTTACGGAAGACTCCACCATCTCCGCTGCCATCATCCGCGTGCGCGGCAACAGCAGCATAACGGTCGATGCCAATAAGACGCTCACGATTTCCGGCCTCGTAAAGAGAGACAATGGCGACCAGGGCATCACCAAGAACGGCGAAGGCACGCTCCTCCTCACCGGGACGCAGGGCGATTACGCATTTGTGCGTGTCAACGGCGGCAAGGTCGTCTATGACGGTGTCTCCCCGGCAGCCTCCTCCACAATCGAAATCTCCGGCACCGGTTGGGTTGAACTCCAAAACCTCTCCAACTTCTATCCGGCAATCACGGGCAACGGCAACATTCGCGTTCCCACATACGCTCTTGCCACATCCCTCAACGGCGCGGGATTTACCGGAACCGTCAAGGTTGCCGGCGATGACACTACCACGACGCTCGAACCTATCGCACCCAATCTCGGTGCTGCGACAACGTTGGATTTGACGGACTTCACCGCGCTCGAAACGATCAATTTCAACATCGGCACCCGCCGCACGCTCTGCAATATAGCAGTTGCAGAGGGTGTCTCGCCGAAACTCGATTATCTCACGTTCCGCGAAACGCTCGAAGATGACGGCGTTTTGGAAATTGCGATACCCTCGTGCTTCTCCAGTGTCGAGCACGTGATACTTTACAATGCGGACGATGTCCCCACCAACATCACATCCAGTGATCTCACGGACGGCACGCTCACCGTGGAATTCCCCGTCAGCACCAAGGGCAAGATCTGCTGGCTCGACTACGAGTTCGACAACGACGGCCACCCCAAGAGCGATACGGAAACCGTTTCCAATCCCGCCCATGCCTATGTTCCCTCCACCGGCTCCAACGCCACGCCGCTATACTTCTACAATAGAACCGAAGTGCCGGAAAATATCTATGTGGCCGATGACGAAGTGGACGGCAACTATTTCATCAAAACGACCGCCACCCCGTACGGCGGCTGCTCGTTCCCTGAAACATGGACAGCCGCCATTCGCTGCTCCGTTCCCGTAACGCCAAAAGCGCTTATCGTTTCGTTCGGTACGCAGGGTGGCGGTTGCGTGGGGCTCGCCGCCGGCAGCGCAGCCAACGAGGTTGTCCTTGCGCGTACCACAGGCAACAGCGCGTTCGATCCCGCTGCCACGATGAAGGTTGCCAAGGCCGCCACCGTGCAGCATCTCTACGTGTTCGTGAAAACGGCCACCACCATCAAGGTCTATTGCGACGGTTCGCTCGTAAACACCTACACCGACGGGAACGGCATATCCTTTGGCAATGGTTTCCAGATCGGAAGCGTCAACGGTTCGATCGGCAATACGGGCTTTGCCCAGCTTGACGATA
>JAFVCR010000005.1 GCA_017479035.1 Kiritimatiellia bacterium
ACGATGCATATTTCGGGCTAGTGTACGAAGATGGAATCCACGGCGAGAGCCTGTTCACGGAACTGTGCGATCTGCACGAAAACGTCCTTGCCGTAAAACTCGACGGCACGACGAAAGAGGACTACGTCTGGGGATTGCGAGTGGGGTTCATAACATTCGGTTGCAAGTGTGCAACGGCGCAGCAACTTAAAGCATTGGAGGCGAAGGCGGCCGGCAACGTGCGAAGCGCAATATCCAACTGCAGTGCAATTGGCCAGAAGATGGCACTTGCCGCATTTGCGGACAAGGATTACTTGAAGCAGAAAAAGCAGAAGTACAATGTCCTCAAAAAGCGTTATACAAAAATCCGCGCAATCCTAGCCAAGCATCCGGAGTGGAAGGACGACTTTGAGGTGATGCCGTTCAACAGCGGCTACTTCATGTGCGTAAGGCCGATAGGCGCGGATGCAGAGGCTGTGCGCAGGCGGCTTATCGAAGGATACTCGACAGGCACGATACGCCTTTCGGGGCTTATCCGCTTGGCATTCAGCACCACGAGCCTGGCGAATTTGCCGAAACTGTTTGAGAACACCGCCAAAGCCATAAGGGATTGCAAAACGAATTGACGATTTCAAGTGCCGGATGGGTGCGCGGCGAGGTAGCGGAAAATCACTTGCCATAGTTGGAGAAAAGGATGAAGCGGATAACGGTTTTGGGAGCCACGGGATCGATAGGTGCGAGTGCGCTTGACGTGATACGCACACACCCGGATGCGTTTTCGCTTGCGGGTGCGGCGGTGAAAAAGGATGCCGCAGGCGCGCTATCCATAGCCAAAGAATTCGGTTGCGCTTCGATTGCCGTGGAAGACGAGGCCGCTGCGGAGGAAATAGAGAAGAAAGCCCGCATGGAAGGCGTGCGGCTCTATACGGGCAAAAACGCCGCTGCGGATTTAGCCAAAAACACCGATGCAGACATCGTACTGGTCTCCACCGTAGGTTTAAGCGGCCTTGTCCCCACTTTGGCGGCGATAGAAGCCGGCAGAACGGTTGCGCTCGCCACAAAGGAGGTTTTGGTGGCGGCGGGGGAAATAGTAATGAAGCGCGCGGCGGAAAAAGGCGAGCGCATCCTGCCGGTGGACAGCGAACACTCGGCGATATTCCAGTGCATCTGCAACGGCAGAGAAGTGGCTACTCTAACGCTGACTGCATCGGGAGGGCCGTTCCTGGACGAACCGGCATCGATGGACGACGTAACGGTGGAGATGGCGTTGAAGCATCCGCGCTGGAAGATGGGGCCCAAAGTGACGATCGACTCCGCCACGATGATGAACAAGGGGTTTGAAATAATGGAGGCGCGGTGGCTTTTCGATTGCGATGTGAAGCGCATAAAAACGGTAGTTCACCCCGAATCGATAATCCATTCGCTAGTGACGTTCACCGATGGAGCGACCTTGGCGCAACTTGCGCCCCCGGATATGCGCATTCCAATACAATATGCGTTTACATGGCCGGAGAGGATACCCTCGCAACGTGCGGAACTCGATCTTGCAGACATAGGCTCGCTTACGTTCCGCGAAGCGAACGAAATACGTTTCCCGTGTCTGCGCCTTGCACGCGAAGCATGCAAGGCGGGTGGAACGGCACCGGCCGTGCTATCTGCCGCAGACGAGGTTGCGGTACGCAGTTTCATTGAGGGCGCGATACGTTTTGCGGACATTCCCCGCATTGTGGAGGAAACGTTGAGCAAGGTGCCGATACTTTCGTGCGACAGCATTGCAAACGTGCTTGAAGCAGACCGCCGCGCGAGAGAGTTCGCCGAGTTTGCCGCATTCGGCATGGCGGTGGGGAATTGACCTCATGAAAAATTCCATTGCAGCGGTTCTTGCCGCATGCGCGGCGTTCGTCCAGGCGAGGGAGACTATAATTCCAGACGCATTCTCTGCCGGCGAGAAGATTCTTTTCGTTGGCGATTCCATCACGCACGGCGGCAGGCAGAACGACATGAACCATTATATGGGGCACGGATATGCAGCGGAGATCGCCATGCGCTACTTGGGCTATGCGCCGGAGAAAAATCTGCTTTTCATGAATCGCGGCATAAGCGGCAATACATCGGCAGATCTGCTTGCACGATGGGATAGAGACATCCTCGCCGCAACAGCCACCGAACGCGGGTGGCAAAACGCATTCAAAGGCAGTGGACGCGCATTCAAACCGGATGTGGTATCAATACTGGTTGGCATCAACGACTATCTCCATCCAGACGGCAAACGGCGCGTGGCGGCAGAGGATTACGCGAAGAATATCGAAGAACTCGTGGTGCGCACAAAGCGTTCGCTGCCGGATTCAAGTATAGTATTGTGCGAGCCGTTCCGTCTGCCGGAAGACAAATCTGACGATTTCATCGCACGGCAACGTGCAGTGCGCGAAACGGCTAGGCGGCATGGTTTGTGCCTAGTGGAATTCCAGCAACTTTTTTCCGACGTGTTGATGCGCGACAAACCCGATGCGGGTTACTGGTTCTGGGACGATTTCCACCCCACATACGCCGCACATACAAGGATGGCAGATTTTTGGCTGGAGACGTTCGCGGCATTCAAAGCAGCGCACGGAGGAAATGTATCCAAAGGAGTTTCCAATGATTGAAAATGTATGGAGTGTATTGGCGGCGGCGGGGTGCGTGCTACTGTTTGCACTTGCCGTGCTGATACACGAGTTTGGTCATTTCATAGCGGCGAGGCTGCTGGGGATGCGTGTGGAGGCGTTCTCGATATTCTTCGGCAAGCCGGTGTGGAAAAAGAAAATAGGCGAATGCGAATACCGCATTGGCTGGATTCCACTAGGCGGATATGTTGCGCTGCCCGATCTAGACCCCGATGGCGTTAAAGCATTGGAAGGCAGCAACGGCGAAACGGCTGCGACCGCAGATGTGCCGGCGTGGAAGAAAATACTTGTAGCCGTTGCAGGGCCTTTGGGGAATATCGTGCTTGCAGTGGCGTTGGCGTGCATGCTTGCGGCGATGCCAGGCGCGAAGTTCGGAACAACCCTGCCGAAAATCGGAGATGTGATAGAGGGAGGCCCGGCATACCGCGCAGGATTGATGGCTGGCGATCTCGTTACGAAAGTCGGCGGCAAGGACGTTTCCACATGGTATGAAATGCAGGTGGAAATCCAACTCTCAAAAGGCGGCCAAGTCCCCTTCTCAATTGTGCGCGGAGACGAAGAGATGGTTCTCGCAGTAGAACCCGTGCAGGACGAAGACTCCGGCGTGTGGTTGATTCTGGCGGCATCCGAAGCCGTGAAAGAAAAATCCGCCGCATGGATGCCGGACAGGAATCCACTGCGTCAACTTGAATGGGATGTTTCGTCCATAGCGCGGATTCTCAAGGCGCTCGTTACACCAAAGGAGGCAAAAGCCGCAGCGAATTCGCTAGGCGGGCCTGTGAACATCGCCGAAAGCCTATACCGGCAAGTGCGCCGAGATTTTGCGGACGGATTGGGATTTTTGCGTTTTCTGAACGTGAACCTCGCCATGATAAATCTGCTGCCGATTCCTGTGCTCGATGGCGGGCTTATCCTGTTCGCGCTCTTCGAGCTGATTGCGCGGCGCAAGGTAAACAAAAAGTTCTCCACCATTGTAACAACTGCATTCATGTGGATTTTGATGGGACTGATGGGTATCATAATAGTGCGCGATGTGGTGCGTAGCTGGAACATCCACCATGCAGAGCCGAAGAGCGTGGAGCAACTCATGAACCAGACGCACCAGGCGGAGGAGACCGAGTGATGACAACTCGCAGCCAGACGCGCACGTTCATGGTGGGGAACGTCCCTATGGGAGGCGGCGCACCCGTAAGCGTCCAAACAATGGCCAATGCCGACCCGCACAACCTTGAAACATTGCTTGCGCAAGTTATCCGTTGCGCCGCCGCCGGTGCGGACATTGTGCGCCTCACGGTGCCGGATCTTGAAGCGGCGCGCGTTCTCGGCGAAGTGCGCAAACATTGCGCCGTGCCGCTCGTGGCAGATATACATTTCGATTGGCGCCTTGCCATTGCCGCGCTGGAGAACGGCGCAGATGCATTGCGCATAAACCCGGGCAACATAGGCTCTCCAGACAAAGTTCGCGCCGTGGCGCAAGCCGCAGCCGCACGCAAAACGCCGATACGCATAGGCGTGAATGGAGGATCGCTTGAAGCGGACATCCGCGCCAAATACAATGGAGCCACCGCAGATGCACTTGTGGAAAGCGCATTGCGGCATGTGGCATTGCTTGAAGCAGAAGGCTTCCGCGATATTGCCATTTCCGTGAAAGCCTCCGACGTACCGCGCACGCTTGCGGCGTATCGCCGCCTGGCGGAAGCGACAGACTGCCCGCTGCACCTAGGCGTGACCGAAGCCGGCACGTTCCTGCCCGGCACTGTAAGAAGCTCCGTTGCGCTTGGCATACTCCTCGCTGAGGGCATTGGCGACACTATCCGCGTGAGCCTTACCGATACGCCAGAAAAAGAAGTGCGCGTGGGGCTTGAGATATTACGCTCGCTTGGCATGCGAGAAGGCGGCGTGGCCGTAACAAGTTGCCCCACATGCGGACGCACAAAGGCGGACGTATTCAAAACCGCAGAAGCCGTGGAAAGCGCACTGGAAAATTTCTATCGCGCAAATCCGCTGCGCAAACACCTGCACGTGGCGGTAATGGGGTGTGCCGTGAACGGCCCTGGAGAAGCAAAGGGAGCAGACGTGGCCCTGTGTGGCGGCAAAGGCGAGTTTATTCTTTTCGTAAACGGCGAAGCGCAGGAAAAGATGCCGGAGGCGGATGCCTGCAACGCCGTAATCCGCGCCGTAGACGCGCTAACTGCATAATCCTGGACATATAGCAATGCAATTCATATATTCGTTTCTTCCGGTATTGATGACGGGACTCACACTCCTCGTCTATGCGTGGATTTTCGGCGGAGCCCAGCCGGACAAAACGCTTGCAATCCTTCCCTGGACAGCAGCACTTGCATTGGAAGCACTACTCTTCCTCCCGCAAAGGCGCGAGGGCGAAGATATGTTCTCCGCACGCGAACGCTGCTGGGGAGGGCTCTCCCGAGATCCTCTATCATGGCTTGCCGTGGCGGTGCTGCTGATACTGGCATTGCCGTTTTTCAACCGCGCGCTTTGTTTGCACTGCCACTACGACAAGGTCTTTGCACTTTTTCTGCGCAGCGAATATGCGCAGATGACGGATCCCGTGCAATACGCACCCATATTTGCCAAACTCGCCGCGCCGTCAATACCACAACTCCCCTTCTGCCTTGAACCGGCCGAACACCTTACCGTGGTGATGTGGTTTCTCCCGTCATTCATATCCATGCTCGCCGCCAAGCACGCGCTCACGCGCCACGGCAAGCGCACGCTGATGGAACTCATGGCATGGAACGGTGCGGCACTTGCCATCCTAGGCTTTATCGAAATCGCAACCGACGCAAAGGGAGCATGGTGGACTGTTCCCGACCACAAAGGAGAGTTCTTCTCGTCGTTCGGCTATGCGAACATGGCAGGAAGTTATTTTGCACTTGCGCTTGGCATATCGATAGGCGTGTGGCGCACGCGTGTGGCGGAGGCCGCCACAGAACGCCTCGAATACTCAGCAGAAGGCGAAGGCACGCGTCCGCCCAAAACGCTGTGGATAAAGGCACACTACACACTGGCGGCGGTAGTGCTCAACTTCTTTGGCGGAATCGCCACATCGAGCCGTGCAGGGCTGTGCTTCGCTTTCGCACTGGCCGCGCTTGGAATCGTCTATGTCATCGCAGGCATATTCGTGGGGCGCACGGATTCCAGGAAGAAGGCCGGCGACCTGCTGCGCGCCGTGTATTACATCATCGGCGCGGCACTTTTCATCCTAGCGGTTTTCATCTTCGCGCCGAAAGAAACAATCCGAGAAACATTCAGCCGCACATCGTCTTTTGAAGTGGTCGACAGAATAGGAGGCAAGTCCTCCGAATACCAGAAAGCCGCATGGCGCATCTTTCGCGACCATCCATTGTGGGGCGTTGGCGGATGGGGCTACAGCCACCTTGCAATCGACAAACTTTCCGATGCGGATGCAAAAGCGTTTGTGGACGATCGCTGGGGCAGCGGCACCGCAAACGTCCACAACGATTATCTTCAATTCCTTTGCGAACACGGCATAATCGTGATGCTCGTATTTACTGCGATGCTGGTGCTGCTGCTAGCTCCGCTCTTCCGCACATGGTATAATCTATCGCGCCAGATACGTTTCGAGAAACGCAAATCGCGTTTGCCGGCGCATCCGTATTTCATATATGTCCTTCCGCCGGGAGCATTTTGGATTTTTCTCGGATGCATTTGCGTATTCGTCCATGCTTTTGCAGACTGCCCATTGCGCAGCCCAGCCAATCTTTCGCTGCTTCTCGTGGCGATAGCATGTATTTCCGGCTACCTCCCCAACATGGATAAATAACATTTCCGGCATCGATCACCGCGTTTTGCGTTGCCTGTCCTCACGGGTATGTTCAATGGGCATGCCGATGTTATTTGTTGCAAACATCGGTGAAACCTGTTAGAATGCGAATATGATCGATTTTACCCAAAGACAGCAGAAAACGATTGCCGCAGGTCTTACGTGCCTAGCGGGGGCTTTGGTTTTGGCCTCTGCCGCAATCGTGTGCTATGCGGCGTATGTGGTGTTTGAACGGGCTGCGGCGGCACTTGTGCCCGTATTGCTTGGATTCTTCCTTGCGATGCTGTTCGAGCCATACTTCAGCTTGTGGAGGAGGCTGGTGCACAACGCCACACTGGCACTGATTTTGATGCTGGCGACGGTGTTGATTCCTGCCGGGCTTGTAATATGGTATGGAGGAGCCTCCATCGTCCAGCAAATCACACACCTTGTTTCCACCGCGCCAATGGTGATTGTACGTTTCTCAAATTGGGCAAACGCGACATTCCCCAACGCGCAGACCGTATGTGCGCAATTTGGTGCACCTAGCGAACTCATGGCGTTTTTCACCGCGCCGGATCTTTTTGCGCAAGATATTCTTGCAACTCTCACCGGGCAATATGGAGCCACAATGGCCAAGGCTGGGCTTGGCGCATTGAGGTATCTTTCAGCAGTGACGACCTTCCTTATACCGATGTTGTTCTTTGCTTATTTCGTAACGGTTGGGCGCAAGGTATCCGGCGCGGCATGCGTGAAAGAGATGCCGTTCTTGAAGGACGCAACAAAGCATTTCGTAGCCGCGCAAATAGATTCGTTTTGCGATATTCTGGTGGGATTCTTCCGCCGGCAGGTGGTGATATGCCTCATCGAAGGCTGCCTTTACGGTGCCGGATTCATGCTTGTGGGTTTTCCGTACGGGTTCGTACTCGGATTCTTGCTTGGGGTTCTAAACCTCGCGCCGTTTCTGGGCAGCGTCATAATAATGCCGCTTGCGCTGCCGCTTGCATATTTCGGCGACGGCGGCGGAATGGGCGCGTTGTGCGCCACATTGGGCGTGTGGATTGCGGGGCAGTTGCTGGACGGCTATCTGATAACGCCAAAGATACAGGGCGACAAGACGGGGTTGGGATATGCGGGCGTGATCTTCAGCTTCTTCTTCTGGAGCGTAATTTTCCACAGTTTCATCGGGTTGCTCCTTGCAATACCGCTAAGCGCGTTCTGCGTGGTGTTCTGGCGTGCATTGAAAGAAAAAATCAAAGGTGTGATTTGACATGGCATTCAAAAGGAAAAGACGGCACAGGCATCACGGATTCGCGGAACGCGCTGGTGATGAACGCACCAGCCTTTCATTCCCCAAAGGACCGCCATGCGCGGCATACGAGGCCAACATTTTCGGGAAACTGACGCTCGCGTTGCAATATGCAATAACCGATGCCGGCTACGTAGTGCCTACTCCCATACAGGAGAAGGCTATTCCCGACATCCTCGCTGGGCGCGATTTGATTGGATGCGCACAGACTGGCACAGGCAAAACAGCAGCATTCATGCTGCCCATCTTGCACAATCTCTTAGCAGTGCGCGGACCGAAAGCGCCTCCGCACACGGCAGCAAGCCATCCAGATGTTCTCGTGCTTTCCCCCACGCGCGAACTTGCCGCGCAGACGGCAGAGAATACTTCGCTCTTTTCAAAATACACGAACATTTCCTATGCGGTGATATTCGGCGGCGTATCGCAGGCACCGCAGGAAGCGGCGTTGCGGCGTGGTGCGGAAATTGCAATCGCCACGCCGGGAAGGTTGATAGACCTAATGTCGCAAGGTTTTATATTCCTTGATAAGGTAAGATATTTCGTGCTAGACGAAGCAGACCGCATGCTGGACATGGGTTTCATGCCGGACATCAAACGCATCATCTCCAAACTGCCGTTCCCGGAGAACCGCCAGAATCTGTTTTTCTCAGCCACAATGGCACCGGAAGTGATCAAACTCGCAAATGAACTTGTCCGCAATCCAGTTCATGTTACAATCGAACCCGATGCGCCCGCTGCGGAGAAGATAGCGCAAAAAGTGTTCTTCGTGGACAAGCCAAACAAGGATGCGCTGCTGCGCCATCTACTGGAGAACCATCCAGAATGGAGAAAGGTGATCGTATTCACGCGTACGCGCCACGGAGCCGATCGAGTGGAACGCAAACTGAAGAATGCGGAGATTGCAACTGCGGCGATACATTCGGACAAGACGCAAAACCAGCGATTGCGCGCACTAAAAGCGTTCAAGGATGGCAAGATCCGTGTTCTGACCGCAACGGACATTGCATCCCGCGGGCTTGACATCCCGCGCGTGAGCCTTGTAGTGAACATGGATGTGCCTGTAGAACAAGAATCCTACGTCCACCGAATCGGACGCACGGCTCGAGCAGGAGAAAGCGGCGAGGCGATAAGCCTTGTCTCTGCAGAAGAGCGCATACAGTTCCGCGCAATCGAACGCTTCGTCAAACGCGACATACCTATCGACAGCGACCACCCCTTCCATAGTGAGGCCGCACAGCGCGCATGCGGCAAATCTGGCGAAGGGCTCCCCACTGCACCTTGGGCTGCGGCATCGAAACGCAAGCCACATCCCGCCAACGCCAAACGCCACAAGCGCAAGCGCAAGAATTTCGCAGGGCGCAACCAGCCCGACTTCGGCAAAAAGGGCGAGTGACTTTCTGCATACGGCAATGCGCAGAAACGTTGCAGGGTGTTGACGGATGAAACGATATTGGATATAATAGCGGCAAAAAACGGAGGAATCATGGCAGAGGCAAATCCATTCGCCGGGAGAGTAGAAGAACTTTTGACGGCGGCGAAAAAAAAGAAACTTGACTGCATTCTTCTCTACACGCAAACAAACCGCCGGGTTCTTACGGATGTCGATTGCGACAATGGCTGCCTGTTGATAGACGTGAACTCCGCGAAGATGGTGTTCTACACCGATTTCCGCTACACTGTAATGGCGCGGCGCGTGGCACCGTGGTTGGAGACAAAGGATCTTTGGCAGGCAAAAGATGAAGCGAAAACGCTGAAGAAACTTGCAAAGGGTGCCAAGCGCATCGGGTATGAAGGTTCGATTTCCGCACGCAAGTTCCTTGCGCTGCAGAAGGCTCTGCCGAAGATCGAACTGGTGGATTTCGAATCGGACGTCCTCGCAGTGCGTGCGGTGAAAACACCGGCTGAAATCGTGAAACTCGCCGCCTCGGAGAAACTAAACGACGAGATCTGGCGGCTCGCGCAGAAGGAAATCAAACCCGGCATGACCGAGAAGGAAATCCAGCGCGTGATACGCGGTTTCATGAATGCGTTGGGCGACGGCGAAGCGTTTGAGACGATAGTCTGCGCAGGAGCGAATGCAGCAGAATGCCATCACGTTCCCGACGACACAGTATGGGGAAAAGGCCAGCCGTTATTGGTGGATATGGGGGTTAAACTCGACGGTGTTTGCAGCGATATGACGCGCAACATCATCCCCAAAAAGCCGGATGCGGAATATCGCCGCATTTACGACCTCGTACTGGAAGCCAATATGCGCGCAATTGCGGCGGTGAAGCCGGGCATCACTGCGGGCGAACTGGATGCCGTGGCACGCGACTACCTAAAGGAACATGGCTTCGACAAAGAATTCGGACACTCGCTGGGGCATGGAGTGGGATTTGAGATTCACGAACAGCCGTTCGCGGCGAAGGGTCAAAAGACTGTCTTGAGACCAGGCATGAGCGTCACCATCGAACCCGGAATATACATCGAGGGCAAACTGGGTGTTCGTATAGAGGATCTAGTAGTGGTCACTTCAACAGGATGCGAAGTCCTCTCCCGCAGCAAGAAATAAGCGCACGCTTCAAGGTTACTGGCTTACGGCAAGCCCCATTTCGGCAAGGATTGCGGGGTTTT
Organism: Kiritimatiellia bacterium; assembly: GCA_017479035.1. Taxonomy (GTDB): domain Bacteria; phylum Verrucomicrobiota; class Kiritimatiellia; order RFP12; family UBA1067; genus RGIG5050. Next base: position 10,355 of record JAFVCR010000005.1, read on the forward strand.
TCATCCAGTTGCGGACTACCTTGACGTGCAATTCTAGGTGCACCTTAACGCCGAACGCTTCGGACAATTCGCGCTCTGCGGATTTGCGTGCGGCTTTTATCGTGGAGGCGCCTTTGCCGATTACGATACCCTTCTGCCCATCGCGATTGACAATCACTTCGCCGGTGACATTCCATGCACCTGGGCTCTCGCGGATGTCGCGCACTACCACGCCCATCTCATGGGGGACTTCCTGATATACGCGCCGCATGAGTTTTTCACGCACGGCATCGGCAATGGCCAGGCGGCGGGGATAATCGCTCACAACATCTTCCGGGAAAAGCCTTTCGCCTGGCTGCGCCATGCAGAACAATGCATCCTTCAACGCATCCGCGCCGCCGGAAGAAGTGGCACTCGCCTCCACCCACTGCACCGCGCAGTTGGAGATCTCCCGCCATCTGCGTTTGTAATCTTCTCCGAAAAACGGAGATTGGTCTCGTTTGTTCAGGCAAAAGACGATGCTTTCAAATCCGCGCCCGGAATTGGCGATACGCTGCATCCAGCCTTCGTCCTCCATTTGAATTTCGCACGACGCATCGAATACTACGCACAGCACATCCGCACCCGCACTCGACTATCGCGCGATTGCGTTCAGTACCTTGCCGAGGTTGCCTTGCGCCTTGTGGAGACCTGGAGTATCCAACAGCACGAGCTGCCCGCGATCATCTTCCACTATCGCCCGGTTGGTGTTGCGGGTCGTCTGCTCCACCGCGCTGACGATTGCAACTTTCTCGCCGGCGAGCGCGTTTACGAGCGACGACTTGCCGGCGTTGGTCCGCCCTACCATGCCTACTATAGCAGTTTTGAAAAGTTTTTCTTCCATGATATGCTGGTGCCGGAGACGGGACTCGAACCCGTACGGTGAAACTCACCAGCGGATTTTAAGTCCGCTGCGGCTGCCATTACGCCACTCCGGCCTGTCGGTTATTGCATAGTGAAAATCTCCACCGGCCCCAGAAGGCCGTATTTCGCAAGCGGCCACTTCGCCGCATCGAACGGTTTGTAGAAATAATCGACCATGTTAATGTCGTGGAAGATTCTCCACTTCACGCCGCGCCGATCCAGATCGCGCAAACGGTTCGCGCCGGTCGAAGTCACTTCCACGGCCAGATTGTTCGCGCCTGTGCGGAGAAGCCTCGCATCGAACACGATTTCTTTAGGATCGCGATACGCCACGCCGATTTCCCTGCCGTTTACGAACACCCGTGCAGACTCGCGCACCTCGCCAAGCGAAATTTTTGCCATGCCGTACTGCGGCGCGGCATCAAGCGTGAATGATGTCTCATAGCGAACTGTGCCGGAAAACGGGCACTCGTCAAAACTGCTCCAGGGCACGAGCGTTTCCATCGTCCGCGTCCCCAGCGAACCCTCCGGCCCACCGCACACTTCTGCCAGTTTCCAAGGGCCTGCAAGACTGGCCAGCAGTTTGAATGATGTAGCCGGTCGCACATTTTCTCCGCCGCCCGCAGCCTGCGAAGCGCACACTTTCAATATCACGCTGTGCCCGAACGGCAACCGTATGCGGACACGATGCGCCTCGTCCAATGGAGCGTCTTCGATGCATCCAGTAACGGGATCCATGAGTTTTGCTGCTTTGCCGCGCACAGGGAAGAACTCGTCAACCACATCCTTCGCCTGGTTCACAAGAAAATACACAATATCGCCATCCGCCGTGCGCTGACGTGTAAACATCAACCCGGCATCGCAGAACGGTTCGCGCACGGCCACCTTCTGCGCAAGTTCCACAGCATTCGATTCATTCGCATGGATGATGGAATAACCCTTTTCCGCAAGTGCGTCGAGGGCGGCAAGCGTCTGCGGCGGAATATGTTTTGCATCGGGCACGAGTATTGCGGAGTAGCGCGTCTTGCCGAGCGTGGCGAGTTTCGCTATCTGCCGGTCGCTTATGTAATCGAATGCAAAACCGGCGTTGTGCAGCCGTTTTGAAATCTTGCCGAATGGTTGCGAGTGGAACCAGTCGAGCGCATGCACGGCAAGCAGTTTCTCGAATCCATCCTCATTCCACCTAAAGTCGCGTATCGGCCAGTAGACGAGCAGATCTTCATCGGGCTGCGATGTCTGGAAAACAGACTGCACACGCGTGAAGTATTCATTCAATGCAGGGACATCGCGCCAGATTGGATTACGCGGATTCATCTCAAGCGATGCATAGAAGCACCAACCCGGCCATGCTGCATCTACGGGCGAATAACACGTCCCGTGATAGTATATGTGGTTTACGCCCGCAAGGAACAGTCTATCCACAAATCCCTTCACACCCTCGAGCGTCTCGCAGAAATGCTCCGCCATCCAAGTGCACGATTCGCTTGAGACGAGTGCGCAGCCGGCGGGTTTATCACTGCACACTTGCTTGACGTGCGCGGCGGACGATGCCATCTTCGAGATGAGTATGTCGCGGTCGCCATGCGATATGCGCGCATCCAGCCGCGATACGAGTGGATCGTCTCCCTTGCCCTTGCCGCAGCCGAACATTTCCGTTTCGGGAATATCGGCGAGTGCATAGAAATCAAGCAGATTTGCAGGTGCGCCGTGCGCTTCGTTACGCGTTTTGATTCCACGCGAATGGCACCACTCAATCCATTTTGGGAACACATCTTCGATTATGAGATCGCTCAACGTTTCGCGATAGTCGCACTTGACCTTTGCAATCTGTTCGCGCTCGCCAACGCCTGCGAGTTCCGCAAGATGCTCGCGCAAATCATAGCCACGCTTGGCCTTGAACGCATCGAACATGCCAGGAGTCCACGATGCATTGTAATATTCGTAGGAGTCGTGATACATGTACTCGGGCTTTGCAGCACCGGGCGCATCGAACGCCGCAGTGAACGGCTCAAGCAGCGAATCCATAGCACTTGCCGAAAACGGATCCATCATCGGCCCTTCGCCACCGGGTCCCGCACGTTTGACCTTCTGCTGCGTGAGCCGTGCAACGAGTGCCACATCACTGCCGTCGCCGTCCTTCCCCTGCCACAGGATTTCGGGCTTCATCGCAGGCTTGAACTTTGCAAGAGGATTGGCTCCTTTCACCGTCACGAGCATGCGGCATCCTTCATCGTCCGTCAACTGTTTCCCGCCGAAGCACCATCCTGTTCCTGTTGTGAGATCTATTCCAAGGCCGTGCGCGGAAGCGGCATCCTTTGCCGTTGCAAACGCGTCCATCCATTTCGGAGAAAGGAACTCGCGATACTCGGCCTCATAGCCTTTTGCGCCATATATCGGTATTACATGGAAGCCCCCGATCCCAGCCTTTTCCATTGCCTCCGCCTGAGCTTCCAGCCCGGCTTTGTCCACCGCCGAACCCATCCACCAGTTGTATGTCCAAGGCTTCATTTCGCGCGTAGGCTCCGGCCATCCGCCTTGGGCAATAGCCGCCAACGCCGCCGCGAAATGCAACCCGCACACAGTAAACTTCATCTTCATGCCCGTATTATACCATATCCCGTCCGAAAACTCAAAACAAAACATCCGCGCGGTGCTTTTCCGCAAACCGCAAAAACGATGGCACATCGCATAAATAAAAGCATGGATGCGCTAGTGCGCATCCATGCCGTCCTCCGTCATCACGGAGGTTGCCGTCAGCCGGCGGTGATTGCAGCAACAGGGCAAGTGCCTGCGCATGCGCCACAATCGACGCAGAGAGCCTCATCGATCTCGCAGTGCCCGTCTGCATCCTTTATCGCCCCAACAGGGCATCCATCCTTGCACGCGCAGCAACCCACGCAAGCGGCGGCATCGATCTTATGTGCCATTTTTGATTCTCCTTCTTCTCTTGTTAAAGCATTAAACCAACCCGTACCCCTCATCGGGGAACGCCAAAATTATAGCATTTATTTTGCTCTGAAGCAAGCACGAAATTGCAAAATTTTTGTAAAGATAGGCTAAAATTGTTATTTATAACTAATTTATAGTCAGTCTGCAACTTCGCTGCGGCAAACTTGCCCACAACCATGCGCCCGCCATCGCCAAATCTTGTATTGCAAAAACGGTGCGGATTTGATAGTATCTAAACGGTTGGAAGATGCAGAAATGAACGAAAATGCAATAGTATTGATCCCCGCATACAATCCCGACGAAAAACTCGTGGGCCTTGTTGATGCGTTGCGCAAGGCATTCAAAACCATCGTTGTCGTGAACGATGGCTCTACCAAAGGTGTCGAAAATTTTTCCAAAGTCGCCGCGCTCGGTGCCACTCTGCTTGCCCACGAAAAAAACCGTGGCAAAGGTGCCGCGCTCAAAACGGGTATCGCCCACATATCATCCACCCGCTCCGCAAACACAAACTATGTAGTGGTTACCGCCGATTCGGACGGACAGCACACACCTAGCGACATCGCCAAAGTGGCAGAAGCCGCGCTGACGCATCCCGATGGTCTCACACTTGGCGTGCGTGCTTTTTCCGGCAAAGTGCCATTCCGTTCGCGTTTTGGCAACTGGTGGACGCGACAGTTCTTTTTCTTGATGACGCACCTGCGCGTCCAAGATACGCAAACCGGCTTGCGGGGCATCCCTTCCTGTCTGCTCGAACGCATGCTGGCGATCGAGGGCGAACGCTATGAATATGAAATGCGGATGCTGGCCGATGCCAAGCGCCATGCAGCACCGCCGCTGCAAGTGCCCATCGAAACAGTCTACATAGCGCAAAACGCATCCTCGCACTTCAACCCGCTCAAGGACTCCATAAGAATATACGGTGCGCTACTGCACTTCTGCGCATCCAGCGTGGGCTGCTTCCTGCTGGACAATGCGATATTCACTGCGATAGTCTTTGCTGCGGCAAAACATACCGGCTTGAAACGCGCCACGTACACCGCGCTTGCAATATGCGCCGCACGGACTTTTTCCGCCACTGCAAACTATTTCTACAACAGGTATTTCGTGTTCCACTCCCAATCCTCCAAATGTGTGAGCTTCGCCAAATACTGGGTGCTTGTAGTTGTGATACTCGCGCTTGGATGGGGTTGCACCGCAGTGCTCTCGCGCATATTCGATGCATTCGGCTGGACGATAACATTTATCAAAATAGCGGTTGAAACCGCACTCTTCTTCCTATCATACAACGTGCAAAAGAAATGGATATTCAAATGAAGGGTTCCCCATACAAATACTACCTTCCCGAGCAAGACATCCCTACACAATGGTACAACGTCCGTGCGGACATGAAAACGAAACCCGCGCCGTTGCTCGACCCCGCGACAGGCACCCCCGTCTCCGCCGCCGCACTCGAAAAAGTTTTTTGCGCCAAACTCGTGGAACAGGAACTCGACAACGACACTCCCTGGTTCGCCATTCCCCGCGAAGTGCAGGACTTCTACCGCATGTTCCGTCCATCGCCGCTCGTGCGCGCCTACTTTCTGGAAAATGCCCTTGGCACGCCCGCGCATATATACTACAAGTTTGAAGGCAACAACACCTCCGGCTCGCACAAACTCAATTCTGCCATTGCACAGGCCTACTACGCCAAAGAACAATGACTCAAAGGCGTAACTACCGAAACCGGCGCTGGGCAGTGGGGCACTGCTCTTTCGATGGCATCGGCATTCTTCAAACTCGACTGCCGCGTCTACATGGTAAAATGCTCCTACGAGCAAAAACCCTTCCGCCGCGAAGTGATGCGAACGTACGGTGCCTCCGTCACGCCATCCCCTTCCATGTCCACCGCAATCGGCAAAAAAATCAACGCCGAGCACCCCGGTACGACAGGCTCGCTCGGCTGCGCGATTTCCGAAGCGGTCGAAGCCGCCGTCACGCACGAAGGCTACCGCTACGTATTGGGTTCGGTACTCTCGCAAGTGCTGTTGCACCAGTCGATAATCGGCCTTGAAACGCAAACCGCTCTGCGACAACTGGGTGTAAAGCCCGATGTCATAATCGGTTGCGCCGGCGGCGGCTCCAATCTGGGCGGGCTCATCTCGCCGTTCATGGGCGAAGTGCTGCGCGGCGAAGCGCAATACCGCTTCATCGCAGCCGAACCTGCCTCCTGCCCGTCATTCACGCGCGGCAGATACGCTTACGATTTCTGCGACACGGGTCGCGTCTGTCCGCTGCAGAAAATGTACACCCTCGGTGCCGACTTCATACCGTCCGCAAGCCACGCCGGCGGTCTACGCTATCACGGCATGAGTGCCACCTTGAGCGAACTCTACGCACAGGGGCTCATGGAAGCTGTGGCACTCAAACAGACAGATGTCTTCGAGGCTGCTCAATTCTTCGCCCGCACGGAAGGCATCCTTCCTGCGCCGGAATCCTCCCACGCCATCCGCGCCACCATCGACGAAGCTCTTAAATGCAAGGCCGAAGGCAGAACAGAAACCATTGTTTTCGGCCTCACCGGCACCGGCTACTTCGACATGACCGCATACCAATCCTTCAACGACGGCACAATGTCGGACTTTGTCCCGTCCGACGAAGACCTCGCCGCATCATTCGCAAAACTCCCCGCGATCCCCGCCTGACGGTTATCCCTGCGCGGAAGGTGCCATTCCTATCTGCGGAGCATAGTGCGTTAAAACTGCGTGTATGTCAAGTTGTCTGAAGTTCATCTTGCCCGCAATCGTCGGGCAAAGTTGACGGACGGCGGCAAGCGGAAACGCCACCTCTCCGCCGGAAACCGTGCAATCCGCGCCGCGAACGAAAAAGAACGGATGAAGTTTCCATCCCGATGCCTTCCCACCGCCGCCGCGCTCCTTGCGGGGTGTCAACTCCGATGTCGGCACTATGGCAACATTGCCATCGATTCGCGCACCCATGTCGTGCAGTGTTGAACGCAAACGCCTCGGTGCCCAAACTGCGTAATGATTGCGCCCTGCGGAACGGATTTAGCCCTCGAGATGCGCCCATTGCTGAATTTGGTTTGCCGGTAGCATTGCGAGATAGCCGCTGCGGTCTTCGGTGTGGAGAACACCTGTTTCCGGCAAGCGAAAATACGTAAAATCCGTAGGCAAACAAGTATTTGCCGACGGATATGCTATCAGAACACAGGAACTGGACTACAGATCTACAAGGACGGGACCGCTGGCACTCCAAAGGGCTCGGAGTGCCGAAACTGATGCTTCGACATAAACCGGGGTTGATTGATGGCGGAACCAAGTCTCCTGCCGTTTGGCATACTGGCAGGTGCGGAAGTATATCTTCTCTTTCACAACCGGCGCGTTCCAACCCCACAAATCCCATTCTTTGTAGCCGATGGCGGCTGCGGCTGTGACGCTCCACACGGGATATTGCACTTTGAGGCGGCGCACCTCTTCTTCGAGACCATCGGCAAACATCTTGTCGAGCCGCGCCATAATGCGGCTACGGCGTGCATCGCGATCGGAGCAGAGCAAGACGGGGTATTCGGGAGGCGGATTACGCCATTCGCCGTCCAAGCCGCGAAGAAGTGCAGAGAAATACAATCCTGTGCCGCCGGCCACGATAATCGGTTGCGAGGGCGGAAGCGTTGCGGCGAACGCCTGTGCCGCACGCAGCCAGTCACCCGCCGAAAAAGGCTCGGCGGGCGTTACGAGATCTATGCATCCCAGAGGATAGCCCTCGCGCTCGGCGCGGGTTGGTTTGGCAGTTCCTATGTCCATGCCCTTGTAGACGAGCATGGAGTCCGCACTGATTACGGCTGCACCCATTTCGCGGGCCAGCGCGGCAGCAATGGCTGTTTTGCCGGAGGCGGTGGCACCGGCGAGAAGATACGCCTTGCGCATTGCTAGCGTCCGTCCCCGTCTTTGCGGAAAGATGTAGCGATCAGCAGAAATGCGGCGAAGGTGATGTAAATGTCCGCCACGTTGAATACGGGAAAATACCATCCGCGAAAGTGAAAGTCGAACATATCTATCACGCAACCGCGAAACACGCGATCGAAAAGATTGCCCACCAACCCGGCATACAGCAGCACCTCGCAAAGAGCGCCCGTCCATCCCGGCGCGAAAAAATCCTTGCGTCGCCACAACAACAGCGCAAGCGCGGCAACGGCGAAAACAGCAAGAGGCCACACCGCACCTTGGAACATTCCCCATGCAGCGCCGCGATTCTCGACATAAACCATACTCCAGAAGCCGTCTACAACCTCGGCGGGCGGCAATCTACCGCAGTCGAAATGCACAATCGCCCAATGCTTTACCGCCTGGTCGAGCAACACGAGGTTCGCTACCGCAACGAACGTGTATATGAAGAGCCTCATTTGAGCAATGCCCGAAGTGCGTTATTTGCGCTCGCCCGTCTTCTCCATTTCGTTCTGGCACTCCATGCAGGTGTGCACGAACGGGAGATTGAGCAGACGCGGCTTGCGGATGAGCTTGCCGCAGACTTCGCACACGCCATAGGAGCCGTCTTCGATGCGCCGCAAAGCCTCATCGATGCGAGCCACCGTGCGGTTTTGCAAATCGACCTGCCCAAGGGACTGCAAACGCGCGAATGCGTCGGAGCCGTCGTCGTCCTCGCTGCCGCGATCGTCCGTCTGCTCCAACGCGACACGCTTGAGTTCGCCACTGCGGTCTGTTATGGAGTCGCGCAAAGCAAGAAGCGAAGCCTTGAACTGGTCAAGATCCTCCTGCGGGAACTGCTGGGATTTGGTGCCCTTGGTGCGCGATGTCGGGCGTCTGGAAAGTTTGATTTCCTCTTCCTTCACCGCATTGGCTTCGCGCTCGTGCCGCGCCTGTTTCCTCCGCTCGGCAAAGGAGAATGCGAATGCACGGTCTTCCTCCGCCTTGTCCGGAGGGATGCTCGCGGGCGGCGGCGGTTTCTTTGCAATTTTCGGCGGAGGCCCTTTGCGTACGCTCTTTTTATGCTCGCCGCCCTCTGCGGGGGACTTCTTTGTATTGGCCATGTTCGCCTCCTTCCGGCGCTTACGCGCCCTTCACCCAAGCTTTCAAAGTATCGTCCAGCGGCAACACCGCCCTTACCGTGGCCTTTGCCACGCGCCCCTCGGCATCGGGCAGGTCGAATGCATCGCCCGGTTTCTTGCCGATGAGGTTGACCGCTAGTTTTGCGCGGCTGGAGATGATGCCCTTATCGAGATCGTTGTCCCACTCGCCAAGAATGGTATAGGATTTTTCCGCGCCGTCTGTAGTGGCGAACACCACCGTCGTGCCGGGGCGCACCTCGTCCGCCGTCACATCCGCGAAATCCACAGCCTTCACGGTGTCTAGATCCTTCTGCATGAGGGTTTGCTTCTGGATGAGTTCGCGTTCTTTGTCCTTCGCACTCTGGTACTCGAAGTTTTCGCTCAAGTCTCCGTACCCGCGCGCAAATTCTATATCCTTGGCATTCTTCGGTATCTCGACGTTAACGAGGTGCTGGTAGGCGGCCTTCTTTTCCGCATAACTGCGTATCGAGGTGATACGCTCAATAGGCTTGGGTGCGTCTCTCTTGACCTGGCGTGCCGCAAGTGCGGGGTCGATGCGCGTCATGCGCATTACGATCATGTGGTGGGTGGATGCCTCCCACGCGATAGATGCCTGGAAACGTTCGAACACCAGCGCGCGATCCGCCGCAGAGAGTTGCTTGAGAATCTTCTCAAGCCATGCCTGGTCGGCAAAAAGACGGCGGATGGTGTTCTGCATCTTCAGCGTTTCGCCCGTCTGGCGGCCTTCGCCGAGCGCGATAGCGTGTGTGAGGATCACGGCGAGCGGAGGCAGTTTCTTCCATTCGCCGAAGTTCTCGTAGCGCGCAAGAATGTATGTGATCAGCGTAGCCGGGGCATGCGGCCTGCGCAACAACGCGGCGGCGGCCTCCTCGCAGTCGGCATCGGTGGAGAAGTGTTCGAGAGTAGCGGAGAGCAACGGGAACGGCATATCTTCCAGAACCGCAAAGAGATCGCGCTTTACCGTTTCACGGTCGTTTGCCACTAGGAACGCCACAAGGTTTGCCATGTCGCGTGCAGGCAGGTCGCGTGCGGCGGCGATATATCTGCGCCCGGCCAGCAGATACGTCCGTGCTTTGTCTATAGTGGGCAGATCGAGCCGCAAATCGGCAAGGCAGAATGCAAGGCGCGCGTAGAGTGCATCGTTGGAGCCGCGTGCGGCTTTGAGCGCAAACTGCAACCTTTCGAGTATGTTGGCCAACTGGTCTTCCGTGAGCGTCTTTATGCGCGTTGCGCCAAGTTCCTTGACGCTGGAGAGAATGCTCTTCGGGTCGGTATTGGTGCGGAAAGCGATAAACCACGAGTCTCCGTATGTCTCGGCGGTGTTCTTGAGGTGGAGAGGCTCGGCGCGGCGCGTGGGCACCTCCACGAGTTTATCCTCGCGCAGCGCAGTGCGCGCCCTCTCCCAAAACGCTTTCCACACTGTGGATTTAACAAAGCCGAACTGCACGGCCAGTTCTTCGAGTCGCGTAACGGACATATCACCGAAACTACGCAACATTTCCTTGATGAACTCGGCGGGAGCATCCTTGAGCATCATCTCGATGCGGGCAGGGTCGGCCTTTTGCGTTACAAGAATATGGTTTTCTGGAGGGCGTACGAGCGTTTCGCTTGCGGCCTGGAACGTAAGTTGTTGCCCGCGCCGATTTTTGAAGTCCACCGTGATGCGGCGGTAGAAATAGTCGAGGCGTTTGACTTCACCCACGCCCCACACTTTGTGCATTACAAGCGCACCGGGCACGAACCCCA
>JAFVCR010000035.1 GCA_017479035.1 Kiritimatiellia bacterium
CTGCAAACTGCAAACTACCCTCCGCGGGCGAGACGCCCGCGTCCCCACAGTACACAGTGGGGTGGACATTGCTACCAAAAACTGCAAACTGCAAACTGCAAACTACTGACCGCGGGCGAGACGCCCGCGTCCCCACAGTACACAGTGGGGGCTGACATTGCTACCAAAAACTGCAAACTGCACACTGCAAACTGCAAACTACATTATGTGCAACGCTATTATAGCGTATTCGGGAAAAAGTCTCCACTCTTTTTCCTCTGTTCTTGAGAAACATCAACCATCAAAGAGTGTCCATTCTACTTGACGAACTGGGCGGAAGATGCGCGAGTATGCGTTTATGCGATGCGGCGGGAAGCTGCCATTTGCAGAGTAATGGCAGCCAGAGCCAGGATTGCGCCTGATACAAGGAATGCGGCGAAATGCTCGGTGTAGCGTTCGTAGGAGATGCTTTCGACGGTGGTTTTTTCAAGCTGGTCGATTTCCTCGAGGGCGGCGGCGAGGCCTTGTTCGTCGTTGACGGCGAAGTATTTTGCGCCGGTAGCCTGTGCGATGCCTTTGAGCTGCGATTCATCGAACGACATGTTGATGGTGGTGATGGATTTGCGCCCGAAAGCGTCGGTCTGCCACATAGGGGCATGGTCGGATTTCGTGCCGACACCGATGGCATATACTTTCACGCCGAGGGCGGCGGCGGCTTTGGCTGCTTCTGCGGGGTCGACGGCATCGTGGATGGTTTGCACGCCGTCCGAGAGCAGGATTATGACTTTCGATTTGACGGGAGCGTTTTTCACACGCGCAAGAGCCACCGCTATGCCGTCGCCAATGGCGGTGAGTTGTTCTTCGTGATCCACGGCGCGGCCGGAGGAGTCGTATTGTATGGAAGGGATCTGCACGCCTTTGAGGACGTTGAGCAGTGCGGCGTGGTCGGCAGTGAGGGGAGCGCGGCAGGAGGCGTAGCCGCCGAATACTACGAGCGAAATGAGGTCGTCGGGTCTTGCTTCGACGAATCTGGCGAAGAGTTCCTTGACCACGTCGAGGCGAGTTTTCCATTGCCGGCCCCAATCTTCGCGCGGAGTGAGATCGAGGACTTCCATCGAGCCGGAGACATCCACCGCCATTGCGATTGCTATTGCGTCGACGCTGCGCGACGTGCGCCCGTATTTGGTGCGCGGCCGTGCGGCGGCCGTTACGAGGAGAGCGAGCGCGACCAGGAAAATATAGGGTGCGAGGGCTGCGGCGCGTGCGCGCCATCCGGCGGATTTCGCCGGGATGAATTGCATCGCGGGGAACTTGACGCCGCCGCGCCGTGCGCGGCGCAACATGCGCCACGCGGCGAACGCCACGGGCAGGAACAATAGAAAACACCACGGCCATGCGAAGTTCATATCGTCGGTTCTTCCTTATTGTATGTATCGGGCAATGATGCCGGAGATAGTGGATGTTGCATCATGGGTTCAACCTTTGGCGTTCCAGAATGGCTTGATATTCGGCGGCCATGCCGGGATGGGACGGGGCAAGGTCGCGCGTCTGGCCGGGGTCTTCGACAACGTCGTATATGCGCACGGGAGTGTCGGCACCGGTTTCGTCCAGATTCGTGCGGAGTGCCACGATGGAGCCGGTGCGCATCATTTGCTGCTGGCCGCGTATGCGACCTTTGCGCGCAGCGACGGTTTGCGCGTATGCGTCGAGATAGCCGGAGGGGAAGAAGTATTGGGTGTAGATTTTGCTGGCGGGTGCGGAGGAAGGGTTTGATGTCCAGCGGGCGAGGAGGTTCACGCCGTCGCAATCGGGCGGGGCGGGTGCGTGGGCGAGTGCGGCGAGGGTGGCCATCCAATCGGGCGATTGCGAGGGGGAGTGGTCTATTATGCCGGCGGCACCGGGGATGCCCCATACGAACGTGGGCACGCGCATGCCGCCTTCGTATACGTCGCGCTTTTCGCCATCGAAGGGGCCGGCGGAGAGGAAGAAGCGCGGATCGGTGCCGTATTCGGCTGTGGGGCCGTTGTCGGAAGTGAATATGACGATGGTGTTGGTGGAGATGTGGAGGTCGGCAAGTTCCTGCATCAAGTCGCCGAAAGCGTGGTCGAAGCGAGTAATGGCGGTGCCGTAGCGCATGGCGGGTATGGGGAGGTTGCGGTTTTGGTAGGCGGGGTCGATGTAAGTATTGCGTTGGGATTCCGGTTCTTTGGGGAGTGGCCAGCGCACGCCGCCGCAGAGGCCGCCGCCGGGGGGATATGGAGCGGCGGGGACGTGTATTGGGGTTTTAACGGGCACGTCCGCGCCGAGGCGGCCGGAGCCGTGGATGGTGTTGATGGCGAGGTAGATGAAGAAGGGTTCGGAGGGGTGGAGGGAGATGTGGCGTTCTATGAACTGTTTGGTTTTGGCGGTGAAGAGGTCCGTGGAATAGATGCCTTCGGCGGAGGAGTTGGCGCGGGAGCGGTTTTCGGTGATGCCCATCCATGCGTTGCGGATGGTGCCGTCGTAGTGGTAGTAGGTGTGGCCGGCGAGGTGATCCATGAAGCCGTAGAATTCGTCGAAGCCTTTGTCGAGAGGGTGTGCGGTGACGGGGAGGCCGCTTTCGCCGCCGCCGCCGATGCCCCATTTGCCAACGGCGTATGTGCGGTAGCCTTGCGATTTGAGGAGTGTGGCGAGGGTGTCGGGCTCGGTGAGGGGGGAGTCGAAATCATTGTTGCGAACGGAGCAGCGGGGTTGGCTGCGGCCGGACATGAGCGATGCGCGGGAGGGGGCGCAGACGGGGGCTGCGGCGTAGTGGCTGGAGAGGATTACGCCGGCGCGGGCGGCTTTGTCCAGATTGGGAGTGTGGATGCGGGGAGTGGAGGAAGCGGGGGTTTGCCATGTAAAGCCCACGTCCCCGTAGCCGAGGTCGTCCGCGAGGATGAAGAGTATGTTGGGGCGCACTTGCGATGCCGACGCAAGCGCGCATGCCGCAACACCTATACATATGGAAATGGCAAAACGCATGTGAAGCATTATACTACATATCGCGCGATGGTGCAAGCGGGTAAATCGAGATGCAAAAATCGATAATCGGAATTGACAAGGTATCCTGAAATGTGCTATCATATATGCAGGATGAAGACGGAATTCAAAAGAATTGCGTTGATAGCGGAGTTGACCCGGGCATACGGGCGCAATCTCTGCGAAGGCGTGGCGGCGTATGCGCAGACCAAGAGCGATTGGTCGGTGCATTTGCTTTCGCCAGCGCAGAAGGCGCAGGTGGATTTGCTGAAGGGTTACGACGGGGTGATAGCGAGGGTGCTTTCCCCGAAGAGCGCGGCGGCGATACGCAAGAGCGCATTGCCGGCTGTGGATATTTTCGGCGACGGGGAATACGAAGGGATCGTGGCGGTGGATTGCGACCACGAAGCGATAGCGCGCCTGGCGGCGGAGCATTTTTTGCAGCGGAGGTTCACGAGGTTCGCGTTTTGCGGTTACGACGGGGTGAGGTTCTCGGATGCGCGGCGGGATACGTTCGTGCAGGTGCTGGCGGAGAAGAATTACCAATGCAACCTCTACAAGGCGGCGAAGGATGTTTTGCGGAGGTATACGCAGGGGATTGCGGCAAACGAGAAGATAGGTTTCGACGCGGACATGGAGGATCTGCGGGCGTGGCTAGCGGCGCTGCCGCGCCAGACGGGGGTGTTCTGCTGCAACGATGTGCGCGCGCTGCAGGTGCTGCGGTTGTGCAGGCAGGAGAAGATAAACGTGCCGGAGGAGATTGCGATACTCGGAGTGGACAACGATTCGCTGCTGTGCGGGTTTTCCACGCCGTCGATTTCGTCGGTGGATCCGGATGCGTTCGAGGTGGGGCGCGAGGCGGCGCGGATGCTGGACGTGCTGATGGCGGGAGGGGAGGCGAAGAGCGAGCGTATACAGCCGAAGGGGCTGGTGGCGAGGCTTTCGAGCGAGATATATCCGATAGATCCGGCGTGGCTGTCGGACGCGCTGGTGTTCATACATCGCAATGTGGGGAAGAATCTTTCGGCAAGCGACGTGTTTGCGCATTTGGGATTGTCGCACACGATAGTGGAGCATACGTTCAGGAACGTGCTGGCGACGACGGTGCAGAAGGAGATAATAAAGTCCCGCATGGCGGAGGCGCGGCATCTTTTGGCGACTACCACGCTTGGAGTGGCCGAGATAGCGAAGATGGCGGGGTTTTCGAGCGCGGAGTATTTCTGCCGCACGTTCGTGGCGCACAACGGCATGGCACCGGGGGAGTGGCGCAGACAGGAAGCGGGCAAGGAGTAGAGGGGGAGCGGGGTGGTGGGACTGGGGAGAATCGAACTCCCAACCTACGGTTTAGGAAACCGTCGCTCTGTCCAGTTGAGCTACAGTCCCGCAGAACAGATGGGGGCATTCTACCATTTTTCCATGAAAAGAGCAAGAATTACTTTGCCGTGCGTGCGGGGATTGGCGATTGTCCAAATCCTAGATTGACAAAGCGCGGCGTTTTGGGTATAATTGGCATATGTTTGAGAAATTGAAAAATATGTTTTCGATGGACATCGGCATCGATCTGGGGACGGCGAACTCGCTGGTCTTCGTGAAGGGCAAGGGAATAGTCCTGGACGAGCCGAGCGTGGTGGCCATCCAAAACGGTACGAAGAAGGTGATAGCCGTTGGCGCCAAGGCAAAGGAAATGATTGGCAAGACGCCAGGCAACATCGTGGCGATACGCCCGATGAAGAGCGGGGTTATAGCGGATTTCGACATTACCGAGGCCATGCTGCACTATTTCATAGTGAATGCGTGCCCGAAGCGTATGATGCTCTCGCGCTATACTAGGCCGCGCGTGGTGGTGGCTGTGCCGAGCGGGATAACCGAGGTGGAGAAGCGTGCGGTGGAGGATGCGGCGAAGGCTGCGGGCGCGCGCGCGGTATTCACGGTGGAAGAGCCGATGGCGGCGGCGATAGGGGTGAAGCTGCCGGTGGCGGAGCCAGCGGGGTCGATGATAGTAGACATAGGCGGCGGCACTTGCGAGGTGGCTATCATATCCCTGGGCGGCATTGTGCATGCGCATTCCGTGCGGGCGGGTGGAGATGCGATGGACGATTGCATCATCAGCTATCTGAACCGCGCGTACCATCTTTTGATTGGCGAGCGCATGGCCGAGGACATCAAAATACAGATAGGTTCGGCGTTCCCCACGGGCGAAGAGAACTCGATGGAAGTGAGCGGGCGCGACATTGTGGCGGGGTTGCCGAAGACGCTTGTGGTGACGAGCGAGGAAATCCGCGATGCGTTGCAGCAGCCGGTGAGGGATATTGTGAATGCCGTGCGCACGACGCTCGACAGGTGCGAGCCGGAACTGGCGGCGGATCTCGTGGGGCGGGGAATAGTGTTGAGCGGGGGGTCGTCGCAACTGCGCGGGCTTGCGGCGTTGCTGGAGAAGGAAACCAAGTTGCCTGTGTTTCTGGCGAAGGAACCACTCTTTGCAGTGGCGAAGGGAACGGGCGAGATGACAAAGGAACTCGACCTGCTGCTGAAGAACAAGCACTGACGGGGGCGGCATCGCAAGGATGCGAAGTTTTCGATAAATGAAATTCTGGGCTGGGATATTCGCCGTATTTGCGGCGGTGTGCGCAATCGTGCTGTGGGTATTGGGCGGAAGGGCGATAGCGGCGGAGGCCGTGTATCCTTTCGAGAATGCCGCAAACGGTGCGTGGAGGTCTACCCCGGCGAGGTATCTGCGGGCATTGTGGCGCGGTGCGGGGCTTGCAAAAGAGAATGCCGAGTTGCGCGAGCGGGCGGAACTTGCGGATGTGCTGCGCATGGACAATGCACGGCTGGCGGCGGAGAATGCAAGGTTGCGCGAGGCGTTGGAGTATCCTGCAAAACTCGAGGGAGAGTGGGTGGCGGCACCGGTTCTGGGGCGCAACGGAACGGAAGGCGCGAAGGGGCTGATGCGCGTGGGGAAAGGATCTCTTGAAGGGGTGAAAAGCGGTGCGCCAGTGGTGGCGGCGCAGGGGGTGGTGGGGCGCGTGGCGGAGGTTACTCCGCACACGGCGGTGGTGAAGTTGCTTTCCGAACCGACCATGAAGGTGGCGTGCGAAATAGAAGGCACGGCGCAGGATGGCGGGCCGGTGAAGGGTATCGTATCGGGAGCCTCGGCCAGCCGCGTGATGGGCGACGGGTCTGTGGGCGTGGTCTATTTCGTGAATCCGTATCGTCTTTCGCACGTCCGCCGCGAGGCGGTGGTGAAGGATGGTGCGCGTCTTGTCACAAGCGGGCTTGGAGGGGTGTTCCCCAAAGGGCTTGCCATCGGCTTTATGATTGACGGTGCGAATGTGGACGAAACGAAACTGGAGCGCGAAGGCATGGTGAAGCCGGCTGTGGA
>JAFVCR010000036.1 GCA_017479035.1 Kiritimatiellia bacterium
ATCCATCCCAGATTTTCCGGGATAAGCGTGTTTTAATGCTTGCATTGCGGCGAGTTATATGATATAATACGGCTCGTTGTTTTTGCGGTCCCGTCGTCTAACGGTTAGGACACCAGGTTTTCATCCTAGTAACAGGAGTTCGACTCTCCTCGGGACTGCCAATCTAATCCTCCCCCCACTTGAAATCCTGCGCAGGTTGTTTGCGCGTTTCCGGCGTTTTGATGGCGCATACTGGCAAATGCAGGGGCGGGGTCAGTCCAGCGAGACGATGCGTGCGAATTCGTCGGGATTCATACCGGCAAGGAATGCTTCACCGTTTGTTATTACGCTGCCGGCAAGCAGTTTTTTCTGTTCGAGCAGGGCATCTACGCGATCCTCCACCGTGCCTGGCGCGATGAAAAGATGCGAGAATACGTTGCGCGTCTGGCCGATGCGGTGTGCGCGGTCTGTAGCCTGGCTTTCCACTGCGGGGTTCCACCATCGGTCGAAATGTATGACGTGCGTCGCCCGTGTAAGATTCAGGCCGAATCCACCCGCTTTGAGCGAAAGGATAAAGCAGCAAGGAGCCTCCGATGCATTAAATTTTTCGATTTGCTCTTCGCGTTTCTTCGGCGATAGCGAACCGTGCAGGAACGGGTATTCCACGCCGATTGTTTCCATGAGATGCGTCTGCAAAAGCGCACCCATTCTTGCGTATTGCGTAAAGACAAGCGCCGATTCGCCAGCAGCGAAGATTTGCGCGAGCAGTTCTTCCAGTCGCGCGACTTTGCCTCCTGTGATCGGGATGTTCTGCGAGCGAAAATCTGGAGACATTCCGGCAAGTTCAGGGCAATCGCAAATCTCTTTCAATTCTGTAAGGAGGGCAAGCGCGCGGCCGCGTCTGGAACGGGCATCGGCATAGTCGGAGTCTTCTCGATAGCGTTGCAACGCAGCTTCGTAGAGAGTGCGCTGCGTGGCGGACAGGGGAGTGTATTCGCGGATCTCGCGCTTTTCGCCGAGTTCGGCCGATATGGCAGGATCGGTCTTGAGCCGCCGCAAGAGAAACGGAGCCACGGCGCGGCGCAGTTTCTTGAGGGGTGCGTCGGTTCGCGAGAACGTCCGGGCAAATCCGGCGCGTTCGCCGAGAAGCCCCGGGTTCAAGATGTCTTCTATGCACCAGATGTCCAGCGCGGAATTCTCGAGCGGCGTGCCGGTGAGCGCGATCTTCGATGCAGCACGCAGCGCAGCGGCGGCTTTGTGGACGCGTGTGGCATCGTTCTTGAGAGTTTGCGCTTCGTCGAATACTGCAACTTGCCAGTCTACGTGCGAGAGAAGGTGGAAATCCTTTACGAGCAGGGAATAACTAGTAACAGTGACACCGTCGATTCCCGCAAGTTCGTGTTTGCGCAACGAGCCTTGATAGAGATGCACCTTGAGCGATGGTGCAAAGCGTGCAAGTTCGCGCTGCCAGTTGGCAGTGAGCGTGACGGGTGCCACGACGAGTGCCGGAAACTTGCCGTTGTGCAGAAGGAACGCAATGGTCTGTATGGTTTTACCAAGACCCATGTCGTCAGCGAGAAGGGGACCGAATCCCCATTTTGAAAGGAATGCAAGCCAGCTTGCGCCGCGCAACTGGTAATCGCGCAGGGTGCCGCACAGTGCGGCGGGCGGGGGCACAAGTGCGAACTGTTCTTCTCCAGAAAGTTCGTTCAAGAGGCCGCGCAACCATCCGTGCGCACGGAGATTGCGTATCTTGAGATTGCCGCGCCGCGAAAGCCCGAGGGAGAACCCCACAGCCTCGCGAACGGACATTTTCTCGCCTTTCACCTGGCGGATGGCACGCAATGCCTCTTTCAAAATAGCACGATCAACCTCGATCCATCTGTTGCGGAAGAATACGAGCGACGAACCCTGGTCGAGCAGGAAACGTATTTCTTCTTCAGAAACCTTCTCCCCGGCCACGCGGATTGTGATAGATGTGTTCAATGCAGGATTTTTGGAAGCGGTGCGGGATGTTTCTGCGCCATTGCCGGCATCGGAAACGTCTATATCGGCTTCTATCTGCTCGATTGCGAGATCATCGGGGATAGATACCGAATATCCTGCACTGCGGAGGTTTGCCGCCGCGCCGGATATGAACGACTCTGCCTGTGCGTGCGATATTGATACGGCAAGGGCTGGCGATTCTCGCCCGGACGATTTTAGCGATGCCAACGGCTCGAAGAATTCGCGCGCCTGTGCAAGCGCGATGACTCCGGCGCGAGTGGAAGGGGTACTCTCCACGGCAACGAGCCATTCGCCTGTGTGCTCTGGCGGCGGGACGAGGCGAAACTCTAGGCGTGCACGTTCTGCGGGCGAGACCATCAAGCCTTCACGCCAAGCGGCAAGGCGGGAGGGGAGATCGCGTGGAGCGTCTTGGGATTTTATTGTGCCGGTGTCGTTGCGGAGGGCTGCAAGGTAGGCATCGTCAAACGTGGGATAGGCTTCGTCTTCGCCTTCAAGCGCGGTGCGGCCGGCACGGCGTATGAAGGCATCCGCAAGCCAAGAATAAAACGTGCGCAAGCGGGTGGAGTTTGCGGGGATGGCAAGCCAACGCGCACGG
>JAFVCR010000037.1 GCA_017479035.1 Kiritimatiellia bacterium
AGACGGAGGCGAGGTGAAGGAGCCTATCCCCCGGCCGATAAACGTGGGAAATTAGAAAGAAGCGACTGCGGCGAGCAAGGGAGCGGAACTGCCGGTTTTGGCGGAGGTTGATGTCTTGGTCGTAGGCGGCGGCACGGCGGGCGGCCCTGCGGCGATTGCGGCGGCGGGCGAGGGAAAGACAACGATGGTGCTCGAATGGCTCTACGTGATGGGCGGCGTGACAACCGAAGGGCGCATAGGAAGATACTACAAGGCCAATCCGCGAGGCTTCACAAAGAATTTCGTCGATGCATATTCGATGAACGCGGA
Organism: Kiritimatiellia bacterium; assembly: GCA_017479035.1. GTDB lineage: Bacteria > Verrucomicrobiota > Kiritimatiellia > RFP12 > UBA1067 > RGIG5050. The sequence goes on from JAFVCR010000037.1 coordinate 310, forward strand.
GGCATTGGGCGATTGCTTCTACGAGGCGAAGAGCGAAGCGTTCCGCAAAGGCGCGTACGACAGGGGCGCGGAAATCGTCTTGGGCGCGATGGCCGAGGGCGCGGTTGTGGAAGGCGTCGATGAAGACGGCAGAATCAAGGTCGGCGGCGTGGTGGCGGTGTTCCCGGACGGCACGCGCGGCGTTGTGAAAGCGAAGGCGATTGTGGATGCGACGGGTAATGCGGACATTGCGGCGGCGGCGGGTGCGGATACGATGTTCCTCTCGCCCGTGGAGTTCGCCATGCAGGGCTCCGCCGCTTCTACGCACATTCTTGGAGACAGCTACCGCAATTCGGATCTCGGCTTCCTCAATACGCTCGATGCGGGCGACATCAGCCACTTTGCAAAACGCGCAAGGAGAGGGACCCCGGACGCGTCGTGGAATCTCTCGAACGTGATTGCAGGGTCGAGAGAGCGGCGGCGCATCGTGGGCGACTTCATCGTGACGGAACTCGATGAAATGCGCGACCGCACTTATACGGACACGGTGATGCACGGCGAGAGCAACTACGACATGCACGGCTTTTCCACGTCCGACTTGATGATGTTTTTCTCCACTACGCACGGTGAGATATTCAAGGCCGATCTGCCGTATCGCGCACTTGTCCCGGCTAAACTCGAAGGGGTTTATGCAACGGGGCTTTCGATAAGCGCGACGCGCGATGCGATGCCGATAATACGGATGCAGCCGTCGGTGCAGAACCAGGGCTATGCGGTGGGCATCGCGGCGGCGATGGCGTGCGATGCGGGAGGTGTGCGCAAGATAGACATCAAGGCGTTGCAGAGGAGGTTTGTGCAGGACGGGTGCCTCGACGAGCGCGTCCTAACGGATATGGATTCGGGTGACGACAAGTCGGGAATGGAGTATGCGGTGAAGACGCTCGATGCGGATTTCCGCGGGATGGGATACATCCTTTCGTTCCCGGACGATGCGCGGGGAATTTTGCAGGAGGCGTATGAAAGCGAAACGGATGCGGAGGCCAAGGTTGCAAAGGGCGCTGCGCTGATGATGATCGGCGACGACCGCGCATTCGACGCAATAACGAACCATCTTGCGGGGATTTCATGGGAGGCAGGGAGTAACTTCAGGGGATTGGGCAATTTCGGGCGGCAGACCGCGTTCGACGACTGCCTTCTCTTTGCGCTTGCGCACAGCGGCGATCCTCGCGCGGAAGGAGTGCTTGCGGACTACGCCAACCGCCTTGCGGACAGCGCGACGGTGGTGCGCAATCTTTCGCACTGGCGCATGATCGCGCTTGCGGCCGAGCGCATGAAGTCCCCGCGCATCGCGGCGAACATCGCGCTTGCGGCCGAACGCGGCGGCACGGCGGTTGAAGGCGCGGCGAAAAGCGGCGTGCCTGACTCCGTGGCGGCCGGAGGGGAAAACAATACGCAGGACTCCGAACGCACAAAGGTTATACGCGAACTTGCGGAACTGCGCGCGCGCCACAGACTTGGCGACGAGGCTGCCACGGCGAAACTGCGCAAGTATCTGGACGACTACCGCACGATTTACGCCGAATGGGCCGCGCTTGCGCTGAACGAAAAGCCCTTAGGCAAAATCGTGGGCGAATGGAAAGATGCGAACACGCTTGAAATATATCTCGGCAAACCGTCCGACGCGAACTACTACTCCGGCACGATCGAAGTGAGCGACGCGACGCTGCGTTTCGTGGCGGACGCGGATGAAGAGGTCGATGCCGGATGGATTTATTCGCCCGTGCCGAACGGCTCTTTCGAGCCGCTTGCGCCGCTGACAGGTGCGCAGGCGAACCTCGACAAGCGCGGCAATCGCGATGCCGCATGGCTCGCCGAGAACGTGCCTGACTGGACGTTCGGCAAGGCCGACACCGTGGGGCTTACGACGGACGGCAGCTATTTTGCGAGCGACAACCGCATCGGTGCGCGAGGGCATGCGGCGTTTCTTTTCAAGACATCTTCTTCCGGCAATCCGGGAACCATATCGCAGACTCTCACGGTGCCGGAGGGCGGTGGCGAATATGCGCTTGCGTACGATTTCGTTTCGCGGTACTACGGCAAGACATTTACCGCACAGGTCGTCACGCTTCTGGACGGCAAGGAAGTGGATTGCTTCCCCGGCAACGCCTCCACGAAATACGATTCATGGCAGACGCGCACGGTGGAGTTGGGAATGCTCGATGCGGGTGAACACGAAATCGGCTTCACGATTCCAAGCGTCAACGACATGGGCGTATTGATAGACAACGTGAGCATCGGAGTGCCGGAGGAGGCCGCGCCGAAAGCGGAGTTCCCCAAAGATCTCCTTGCAGGGCTTACGCTCAAGATTTCATCCGCCACGAATCTCGTTTTGCAGGGAGACTTCAATTTGCAAGTCCTCAAATTCTATCGCGACGGCGGCCGCGTCCTCGGCGAAATTCTCGCGACGGACGAGGGCGGCGGTTCGCTTTTCACAAAGCGCATACCTTTCGAGGTGCGCATACGCTAGGGCATGGAGCAAATTATGCGGCACTATATATATGTGGCGGCGGCGCTTGCGGCGGGGAGGGCGTTCGCTCTCGCGCCGGAGGACGTGAATATATTTACCGGCACTTCGGGCGACGGGCATACGCATCCGGCGGCGGTGTGTCCGTTCGCGCTTGTGCAAGCGGGGCCGGACACGGGCAGGGGGACTTGGGCATACTGCAGCGGGTATCGCTACGAGGACAAGTGCGTGGAGATGTTTTCGCAGACGCATCTCAACGGCACGGGGTGCCCCGATTTGGGAGACCTAGGCATCAAGCCGTTGACGGACGCGGAACTTGTGAAGTCGCGCGAACGCGCCGCGCCGGGGTTTTACGCGGTGCGGCTTGCAGACACCATCGATGTTGAAATAGCGGCCGCGCCGCACTCGGCGATATACCGTCTCGATTTCGGTGCGGCGGGCGACGCGAAAATACTCATCGACATCGACTACGGCCTTGGCAACCTCGAAACCGATACGTGGGCGATAAAGCGCGTAACCGATGCGGCGATGGAGTTCGGGGGAGATGGACGCGTGCTCGAGGGGTCGTTCGTGCGAGAGGGGTGGATTCCGCATCGTTTCGTGGCGTTTTCTTTGGAGTTCGACCGCGAGCCAGCGAAGGTGGAAAGGGTGTCGGAGCGTCAGGCGATAGTGTCGTTTGCGTCGCGTGAAGTGCTGCTGAAACTTGCGCTTTCCACAAAGTCCATTGCGGGGGCGAAAGGAAACCTTGCGCATGAAATCCCCGATTGGAATTTCGACGGCGTGAAGGAACGCGCCCGTGCGCAATGGGCGGAGTTGCTGGGGCGCGTGGATGCGGTGGCGGACGGTGAGAGGCGCGCCAATCTTGCAACGGCGCTGTATCATCTCTTTTTGCAGCCGAACAACATTGCGGATTGGCCGGATACGCTCTACTCCGGGTTTTCGCTTTGGGACACGGCGCGCGCCGCGCATCCGCTCTATACGATGCTTGTGCCGGAGCGCGTGGGAGGGTTTGTTTCGTCGATGATAGCACACCACCGCGAGCATGGTTTCCTGCCGCTGAACGCGCATTGGGGCAAGGAGACGCAGTGCATGATAGGCACCCACGCGGTGGCGGCGATAGCCGATGCGTATCTGAAGGGGTTTCGCGATTTCGATGCCGAAGCGGCTTACGATGCCGTGCACGAAACGCTTTTGACGAGCCATCCTGACCGCCTCAAGGAAAGTTGGGATGTTCTCGACCGCTACGGCTACTATCCGTGCGACATCATTCTCTACGAGGGAGCAAGCCGGACGCTGGAGGAGGCGTTCGATGCAGAATGCGCCGCACGGTTCGCACGCGCATTGGGGAAGGCTGCGGACGTTCCGCGATACGAACGCCGCGCCGGGGCATGGAAAAATCTTTTCGACCGCGAGACGCTTTTCATGCGCGGCAAGGATTCCAAAGGCCGCTGGCGCGAGGATTTCGATCCGCTCTTGTTGGGACATGAGACGGATTGGCCGGCGGATTTCACCGAGGGCAACGCATGGCAATGGACGTGGAGCGTTCTGCACGATGCGCCGGGACTGGTGGAGGCGTTCGGCTCGCGCGATGCGTTTACGGCGAAACTCGATGCGATGTTTGCGATGTCGAGCGATTGCGTGGGCGACGTGGGTGACGTCTCCGGCATGATCGGGCAGTTCGTGCAGGGCAACGAGCCGAGCCACCACGTTCCGTATCTGTATCAGTTCGCGGGAAGGCCGGAGAAGACGGCGGAATGGATGCGGACGATTTGCGATACGTTCTTCCATCCCGCGCCGGACGGAATGCCGGGCAACGAGGATTGCGGCGAGATGAGCGCGTGGTACGTTTTCGCGTGTTTGGGGTTTTATCCTGTGGATCCGTGCGGCGGGGATTATGTGATCGGTGCGCCGCAGGTGGAGAAAACGGTGCTGCATCTGGCAGGGGGCAGGACTTTCACGGTCGTTGCCGAAAACCTCTCCGCCGAAAACCGGTACGTCCGTTCCGTGAAGTTGAACGGCGTTCCGCTGGACGGCTTCATAATCCGCCACGAAGACATAATGCGCGGTGGCACGCTCGTGTTCGAGATGGTGCCGGAGCAAGGACGTGCAAGCCTATAGCAGGTTCTGTGTGAGACATCCGTCGACCGCGGGCGAGACGCCCGCGTCCCCACAGAACCTGCGCTGCAAACTTGCACTGCAAAAGGTTCTTGCGGGAGAATGGCGGGTTTGATATAATCCTAGGCATGGATATAAAATTTTTGCTTTCAGGTTTGCAGTTGGTCTTTGTGAGTGCGGCGGTGGCTTCGCAGGTGGAGGTGCTGACGGACGGGTGGGAATTTTCGCATGATGGCGGGCATTGGGAGATGGTTTCCGTTCCGCACGACTGGGCAATTGCAGGCCCGTTCGACAAGGAAATCGACAAGCAGAGCGTTGCCATAAAAGAAGACGGCGAGACGAAAGCCTCCGAGAAAACCGGCCGCACGGGAGCCTTGCCCTGGATAGGCGACGGCATCTATCGCCACACGTTCGATTTCACGAATGACTTTAGCAGCGCATCTGTGGTGTTCAGCGGCGCGATGAGCGAGGCGCAGGTTTTCTGGGACGGCGCAAAGGTTGGAGAATGGAAAAACGGATATACGAGTTTCGGCGTGAAACTTCCAGATGCAAGCGCGGGAAGGCACATCCTAGAGGTGCGATGCCACAACCGAGAGCAGTCGTCGCGCTGGTATCCGGGAGCGGGGCTATACCGGCCGGTCTATCTCGTGCTGGACGAAAGCGATGCGGAGGAGAGAGTATTTGCGCGGCCGGAGAAACGTGCGTTGCTTCCACGTATTGAGGTTAACGAAAAGGGATTCTTTGTAAACGGCGAGCGCGCGAAGTTCAGGGGAGTATGTCTGCATCACGATCTTGGCTCCATCGGCGCGGAATGGAACGCTTCGGCATTTCGCCGCCAACTGCGGTTGTTGAAGGAGATTGGAGTGAATGCGATAAGAACTTCGCACAACCAGCCCAACCCGGAACTGCTCGACATCTGCGACGAAGAGGGGGTATACGTAATGGCCGAGAGTTTCGATTCATGGAAACGCGCGAAGGTTGCCAACGGCTACAACCTCTGGTACAAGGATTGGTGGAAGCGCGATTTGGAGCAACTGGTAAAGGTTTGCCGCGACCATCCGTCGGTGGTGATGTATTCGCTGGGCAACGAGATTGCCGAATCGGTCTGCCCGGAAGGGCCGCGCATGCTCAAGGAGATGCAGGACTATCTGCACGCTCTCGACCCGTCGCGGCCATGCACGATGGGGCACAACCGTCCGCTACGCGCTGCGCAGAACGGCGTAAATACGATTCAGGATATAGCGGGCGCGAACTATCACGTATTTGAATACGAGGCCACGCGAGCGTTTGCGCGGAACGGAGTCCTTCTCGGCACGGAGACTTCGAGCGCGATTTCGTCACGCGGATTTTACCGATTCCCCGACGATGTCCGCAAATATCGCAACTCCCCTTACGGCGACGGGCAGGTATCTAGCTACGACACCGACGAAATCGATTGGAGCAACCTTGCCGACGACGACCTCGCCGCGCAGGAAGATTTCGACTGGACGCTCGGGCAATTCGTTTGGACGGGATTCGATTATCTCGGCGAGCCCTCGCCTTACAATCTATACTGGCCTTCGCGCTCGAGTTATTTTGGTATATACGACCTTGCCGGGCTGCCGAAAGACCGCGCATGGCTCTACCGCAGCGTCTGGCGCAAGGACGTGCGGACGCTCCATATCCTGCCGCATTGGACGTGGCCGGGGAGGGAAGGGCTCGTAACGCCGGTCTATGCATATACCGATGCGCCCGAGGCGGAACTTTTCGTGAACGGCGTTTCGCAAGGCCGCATAAAGAAAGATGCTTCAAGCCGTCTCGACCGTTTCCGTCTGCGCTGGCGGCGCGTCCGCTACGAGCCGGGCGAGGTGAGGGTTGTGGCATACTATGGCGATGGCACGAGGCTTGAAGAAAAAGTCCGTACCGCAGGCGCGCCCGCCGCGTTGCGACTTTCGATAGATCGTCCGCACATAGGTTTGCGGGAGTTCGATGCCACGGCGGAACTTGCCTACGTGACGGTGGAAGTTGTAGATGCAGAAGGGACGCTTTGCCCGGATGCGGCACTGCCGGTTTCGTTCGCGGTCGAGGGCGATGCGGCCGTGTTCAAGGGCGTTTGCAATGGAGATGCGACAAGCCTTGAAGTCTTCACCGACCCGAAGATGCTAACGAGCCACGGTGCGCTTGTCGCTACTTTTGCGGCGCAAAAACCGGGCGTGGCGAAGTTGCGCGTTTCGGCTCCGAAGCTGCCAGAGGAAGAGGTTTTGCTGCGCGTGGGGGACTAGGCCGTGAAGTCCACAAAGTTTTTCAAAACACCGGCATGCAATGGGCGCATGTTTTCATCCCGAGAGACCAAAGAGGTATGAGGGAGTGAAAAAGATATTTGCAGGAATGCTGGCCGTGGCGACGGTTCTTGGCGAGGCTGAAACGCTCACCATCAATGATGAATGCCGCACGAAGGCGTGGTGGTTTTTCGGGCAGACCGAGACAACGCACGAAGGTATCACGCAAGATGCCGAAGCCATGAAGCGCGCAGGTTTCGGCGGCGTTGTCTATTACGACCAATACCACGGCGAGAATCCTTCCGCCGATGCGCTCTGGAGCGAAAAATGGTGGGACGGCATCGAATTCGCCGCAGCCGAGGCTGCACGCCTAGGGCTTTCCTTCGAGATGGCCGTGGGTAACGGCTACGTTGCCGGAGGGCCGTGGATAGATCCGGCGCACGCAATGAAAATACTCGATTCCGTCGAGCGCGACACGGATGGCGGCAGGGTGCGCTTGTCGCTGCCGGTCAAGAAGAATCGCGGATGGGCGAAAACCGTTGGCGTGTGGGCGATACGTCTACCGGAGATTCCGGAAACGTTTGTAGATTGGGAATACGCCGGTCATGAAAAAGGCTATGCCAGCACGATGCAGCATCCCGGCGGGATGTATGGCTACAGGGCGAGAGGCTTCAAATGCGTCACAAATTCGCTGCCGAAAATCGCCCAATGGCAGGCAAAGGCGGGGCTGGTAGTGGATTTCCCCGAGTCCCGCAAGGAAATTCCGCAAGAGTCGCTGGATATTGCAGAAAATCATCTCTCGGCCAAAACAATTTCACCGGCGGATGTCATTGAAATCAGTGGGGGCTTCGACGAAAAAGACGAGCGAGTCGAATGCGAACTGCCGCCCGGACGCTGGAAACTGCTCCGGCTAGTGTGCGTTCCCACTGGGGCGCGGACGAAGCACGGCCGCCACGATGCGATGGGGCTTGAGTGCGACAAGATGAGCGCGGACGCTGCGCGGCTACATTGGGATAACTACACCGCGCCGATAATCCGCCGCTTGAAAGCGAAAAATCTTCCGCTCAAGGGCATTACGATGGATTCCCACGAGGCCGGTGTGCAGAACTGGACGGACGACTTCCCGGAAGAGTTCCGCCGCCGCCGTGGCTACGATGTGCGGAAATTTCTACCTGCGATGGCCGGTTATGCCGTCGGCTCACTCGAAGAAAACGAGTGTTTTCTCTCCGACGTGCGCAGGACGATTGTGGAATTGATTGCCCAAAGGTATTATGGCGAGTTCGACCGCCTTTGCCGCGAAGAAGGCCTCGACTTCACCGCACAGACGGGTGGCGGTATGTTCATGATGGGCGATGTCATCCACACCAAGAAATTCGTCCGTATTCCCGAAGGCGAGTTCTGGGCATACCAGCAGTTCGGCGCATACGACGTAAAGGACTGCTCTAGCGCGGCGCACCTCTACGGCAAGAAAATTGCAAGCGCGGAGGCTTTGACCGATGCGCCCTATAGAATGCAAATTCCCGAACTGCGCCGCCGGACGGATCTCGCATTCGCATTCGGTGCAAACGCCCTTACCGTATGCGCCGTCCCGCACTTGCCGGAGAAGAATTGCGGCGAGAAGGCGAATACGGGCCCGAGGGAATACGGCATCAACCGTTCCAACCCGTGGTGGGAAAGTTCGCGTCCTTTCTGGGACTACCAGGCATTTGCGGCCGGGCAGCTCCGCCGAGGGCATCCCGCGCCAGAGGCACTGTGGTTCGCGGGCGAGGAAATCCCCGCTAAAATTCTTGCGCACCGCGTCCCGGACGCAATAAGAGGGTTGGACTGGGATTTCGCCACGCTCGATGCGGCAAATCGTCTGAAGAAAAGCACGGAGGCGTGGACTACCCCGGAAGGCATCCGCTATCCCTACGTGGTGGACGGCATGGGCAAAACGCTAGCCGGGAGGTCGCCCGCGAAACGTCTTTCCTTGCCGCACATTTCGCGCATTCTGGATAATGGAAACTTTCTCGCGTTCATCGCAAACGACACCGCCGCACCCGTCACGCTGAAGTTTGCGCACGAGGCTTACCTCACCGACCCGTGGACGCGCCAGCGCAAAATGCTCCGCGAATGGACAATCCCTGCGGGCGAAAGCGTCTTTGCAGAAACGGATTGTCCGATAGCGGAAGCGATGGCTGACGAACTTTGAACATTTCAAGAGACGGAGAAACCATGACGAAAACGACAGTGAAAAATCTGATTGCCGCCATACTCGCCCTTGCCGAAGCAGGACTCCTCGCGGACGGCAAGAGGGACATGACCTTTCGCGAGGCTGTCACTCTTGATGGTGTTTGGAATTTCGAGATGACGGGTGGACGCAGGGCGGGAGAGAAAACCACGATTCACGTCCCATCCTGCTGGGAGACACAAGGTTTCGGCACTTGGCAATACGGCTACAATGTCGAGTTCGGCGACAAATGGCACGGCCACGAAAAACCTGCCGACGAACATGGGCTTTATTCGCGCACGTTCTCCGTGCCGGAGGAATGGCGCGGCAAGTGCGTGAGGCTGCGCTTCGAGGGCGTGATGACCGAGGCGAACGCGAAGGTCAATGGCAAGGCGTTCCCCCCGCACCACAGCGCATGGTTTCCGTTCGAGCTGGACATCACGGATGTGGCGAACTTCGGCGGCGAGAACCTCCTTGAGGTTGATTGCGGCAAGGAAAGCGCCGACAAAAGTGTAAACAGGAGCGAACGACGGTGCGATTTCTGGAATTACGGTCGTATATTTCGCTCCGTGACGCTCAAAGCCCTGCCAAAACGCCACATAGAGTGCGTCCGGATTAACGCCACTGCGGACGGAGTGCTACGTGCAAGCGTCCACGCCAGCGATGGTACAGAGGAATATATAGAAGAGAAGTGGGAAAACATCGAGCCTTGGGACGTGGACAACCCCCGGCTCTACACGCGGACATTCGAGCTTAAGGATGCGGACGGAAGCGTGGTCGATTCCGTTGAAAAACGTTTCGGCTTCCGCACGGTGGAGGTGAGACCGCGTGACGGAGTTTATGTCAATGGACACACAAGTGTGATAA
>JAFVCR010000038.1 GCA_017479035.1 Kiritimatiellia bacterium
CGCCTTGCATACATCCTCGACGCAATTGCGGATGCGGAAGGTATCGAAGTCTCCGACGATACCGTGAAGGAAACTATCGAAAAAATGATCGCCTCCGCCCCCGCCGAAAAGCGTTCCGCCAGCGAAATAATCGGCGATCTTGGCAAATCCGGCAGACTCGAGGGCTTCCGCAGCCAAATCCGTGCGGAGAAGGCACTTGACCTCGCTGTTGAAAGCGCAAAATAACAGGTCTTCGCGCCGTTTTGCGCCAAAGGGAGCGGTTTTTGCCGCTCCCTTTGGCTTTCATGGGCGGGGCGATAAGCAAAAAATGAATTTTACATCTTGCTTTTTGGAAGAATTTATCGTATTATATTGCCAGAGGCAAAAAGTCTCCAAGAACTTGAACCAGAGGAAGTCGACATGAACAAGGCTTTGCACGCGTTGGTGTATGTGATCTTGATCCTTGCAGGAATGGCGTTGTATTATGAATACAACCTGTTCCAGAAGCGTTCGCTGTTGAGCGACCGCAACCGCCAGCTTGAAGATGCAATCGTGTCTCTGGCAAAGACCTTCGAGGATACCGAGGCTCCTTCCAAGATGGCTCCCGCTATCGAAAAGGACATCTCCCCCATCGAAGCCAAGGAAATCGACACTCCCGAAATGCAAAACCTCCTTGAAGGCTACGACATGAAGTTCGAGGAAGCAAACCTCGCAACCGTCAATCTCGACAAGCCTGAAGGCAATGCCCGCCGCATCCAGTTGCGCAACCACCTCTACCTCGAAAACGGTCTGCCCAAGGAGGATGCGGTGAACCCCGGCAAGTTCATGACGACCGGCCCTGGCACGGCTGCCGAACTCATAGACGAGCTCGCAGGTCACGCCAAGAACCAGCTTGCACGCCTCAACAACACCCGTAGCGAACTTGCCGAAATGCACGCACGCCTCAAGAAACTCGCCGAAGACTACAACAAACTCCCTCCGCTTCTCCGCCAGGAAAAAATCACAGTGGAAGAGTTGAAGGAAAATATCGCCAAAGTGGAAGCGGAAAAGACTGAACTTGAAGGCCGCATCGCCAAACTCCAAAGCCAGATCGAAGACCTCAACGGCGAAGTCACTTCCCTCAAGGACGAAGTGCAGTCGAAGAGCGATGAAATCGAAACCGCCAAGGAAGAGGCCGACGAACAGCGCACCAAGGTGGAGCAGTTGATGAAGCGTGTCGTTGAACTCACACGCGATCGCAGCGGTTCTGCGCAAACCGTGGCAAACACCACCTCTGCTGCAACGCTTACGTTTGGCGACAAGGGCGTGGTTGCGCGGGTCGACAACGAAATCTACACCGCCGTCCTCAAACTTGACGATGCCGCCCTCACTGAACTCATGGGTGCTGATCGTTCCAAGCCGCTTCCGCTGCTCGAACTCGCAGTAGCCCGCAAAGGTGCCGGCGGCGAGCGCGAGTATTTCGGGCGCATCCGGCTGCGCCAATATGTGCGCGACACAAACTATATCATTGCCGACATTCTTGAGGATTGGCAGCAAGGTCCATTGGAGCAGGGCGATGTCGTATTTGCTGAATAACAAACTACCTCTTCTGCTCGCGGTTGCGGCGATGGCATTCCTCGCAGGATGCATCGCCGATACGCCCGAAGATTCCGATCTGCCGTGGTCGCAGAACAAAGGCTGGGAAGGTATGGTGCCTTTGCCGGCGGGGGCTCTGAACCAGTATGATTGAGCGAGCGCAGAGAATCATCGAACAGGGCGGCGTCCGGCTGGATGCCGCCCTTCTCATGATGTTTCCATCCTCGACGCGTGCGTTCTGCCGCAAGGCCTGTGCGGACGGCAAAATACTGGTTAACTCGCGTACTGCCACCAAGGGCATGAAACTCCATGAGGGAGATGTTGTGGAAGTTGTTGCGCTCGCAGAAAAGGCGGACAATCGCGTGGCGGCGAATGCGTCCGTTGCAGTGGATTGCATATTCGAGGATGCCGCACTTCTTGCGTTCGACAAACCTTCCGGCCAAGCCGTGCAACCGCTTTCGCGGCACGAGAGCGAAACTCTCCTCAACGGCATTGCGGCTCGATGGCCGGAATGCGTGGATGTCGGCGAACGCGATGTGCCGTTGATGGCAGGAGCCTGCCACAGAATCGATGCCGGCACGAGCGGGCTTGTGCTGGTGGCGAGGAGGCAGGACGCATTCGAGAATCTGCGCGGCCAATTTGCACGGCACGAGGTGGAAAAAACATATCTCGCGCTAGTGGAAGGCCGCATCACTGCAGGTGGCACGCTGGAGGGCGAACTGGCGCACGATCCGTTGCTTGCATATTGCAAAATGATCGACCCTCGCCGTGCCCGCGCACCCCTGCGTGAAAAACCCATGTTCGCAAGGACGCGTTTCGTCCCCATAGCATGGACGCAAGAAGGTGCAGAGGACAGAACCCTCCTTGAGGTGACAATTTTCACTGGTGTAACGCATCAAATACGCGCACAACTGGCAATGGCCGGCATGCATATTGTAAACGATCGCCTCTATGGTGCGTTCGCGGTGGAGGATTTCACGGGGCATGCACTCCATTCGCTCGCGGCAAAATTTACGCATCCGCTAGCTGGAACTCCTTGCGAGATCCGCACGCCATATCCCGCGTGGGCGCATATTCCACGCTGATGCCTGGATACGGGAAGACTCAAAATCCGTAATGGTGCGAAAATTGCGTGGCTGGTGCCACATCGGGGCGTGATGGGTTTGTGCGTGTACGCAAGAGCCGGAAAGATCCTTCCAATGCAATATCCCTGCCACGTGCAAGCGCGGTGGGCGCAACTGCTTTCCCGCCGAAACCTGATACATGGTTGCACTCGGTAAGGAAGACCGTGCCATCGATGCAATCGAATGAAACACGATGTGTTCCCGACACAAGCGCGAATGCCTCATCGCCGTGGTTGGCGGTTGCTGCAGCCCAAGCGACATTTGCACGCGACCCTTGCAAACGGTAATCGTCTTTATGCATGGTCCATTCGCCGAATGTGCACATTTTTGAACGCTCCGGAACTGATGCGAGAATGCCGTCGCCAATCCAATCGATGCGATCAGCCTCTCGTGGCGCGGCTATTGCAAGGCCAAGTTCAAGATACTGCGCATCGGCTGCTTTTTTATCCGGCGCAAGCGAGTAGGTAACAACCCCGTCAGAAGCACTCTTTATCCATCCCGTCCATTCACCGCCCTCGGCAAGTGTATATTTAACCTGCCATGAAGCAGCATCGCCGTCCTGCTCCACGGCGAGAATTTCTGGCGAGAGCAGGAATGGCTGATGCCAATATGGTTTACGTTTGCGGAAATTCTGTATCTGCTGATTCAGGCCAAGTCTGCGGCCGACACGTAGCGCAGGCGGCGCGGAAAGTGCAACGCCAATGCCGCCTGGCGGAGGGACGGAGGAGAGGCGGATGGACTTTTCTGCGTCAGACTCTAAAGGTGCGCCAGTGTATAGAGTTTTCACCAGCCAGTAGGCATCTTTAGGCGTGCCATCGCCATAAACTATGCCGTCCGTGCCGCGATCGCCCCAAGAGTCCAGCAACTCGCACGGAGAGATGTAATTGCCGTTGAGCCCGGCGGGCATGTTGCGGATTTTATCGCGGTTGGCGTAGTCGGGTTTTGTGGTGAGTTCAACCATGTCGGCGGGATCGTGCAGTATGCATTGGTCATGCCAAAGCCAGATGGTGCCGCCGCTCCATGAATCACGATGCGAATCCATGCGGGCGAACGAACGTTCAAAATCATTGAAGCCATTGCCGCATGAGTGTGCGTATTCCGTTTGGACGATAGGCTTGGTTGTTCGCTGTTCCGCATCCTCCATGCGGTCGAGCGAAAGATAGTGCCCTGCGTTTATATCAACGTCCAGTTCTGGATGTGCTATCGTATCCTGGAATTGCGAAGAACCTATCTGCGGCAGTGCGCGAGGGCGGGTGGGGTCTTTCGTTTTGGCATAGGCTAGCACATCTTCGGTGTTGGGTTTGAAGGAGTTTTCATTGCCAAACGTCCAGAAAAGAACGCTTGCCCGATTCTTGTCGCGCCGGATGGTTGCCTCGGTGCGGGCGATGAGCTCGTCTTTGAAAGCGCGATTCTTGAGCATCATCGAGCCGCGTGAACCGAATGGCACCTCATCAATCACGTAGAATCCCATCTCGTCAGCAAGTTCCATAAAGTCCGGCGCAAAAGGATAGTGGGCGGTGCGAATCGTGTTTATACCCGCCTTTTTCATCAACTGCATTGCTTTGCGGCGCTCTTCTTTTGGCAGATAGCGCCCATATACAGGATCCGTCTCGTTCCAGCAAACGCCCTTAAGAAATTCTTTTTTGCCGTTCACGAGAATATCCTTGCCGTCTATCGCAACCGTCTTGAAACCGATTTTCTCCACAATGCGCTGCACCTTGCCGCCATCGCCGTCTACAAGCGTTACCGCCATGTCGTAGAGATATGGATTCTCGGGCGACCATAGTTGCACGCCGGCGACTTCCCCTTCCATCTCGAATGCGTTTTGCCCTGATGCATCACGCACGAAATCGAGGACATGATTGTCGTTGTCGTCGGTGAACGAGACGTATATCTTTTTCACCGTGCTTGCGGCATCGCCGAATTTGCCCAATTCCACTTTTACGAAAACCTTGTCGCCGTAACGCACGGTCACGTCCTCTATGTAAGTGTCCGGCACGGCGAAGAGTTGCACGCTTCGCTGTATGCCCGCGATGCAGAAACAGTCGTTCGTATCAAACAACCATGCGTGCGAACGCGTCAGCACCTTTACCGCGATCGTATTGTAGCCAGATGGCATCAGGTATGGAGTGATGTCCCATTGCGCCAGATTGTATGCGCTGCCCCACTCGCCCACCTTGTACCCGTTTACAAAAACCTCGTACCCGAACAGCACTCCATCGAAACGCAGTATCACATGCTTGCCGTGCCAACGCGTGGGAATCTTGAATTTGCGCACGTAAAAGCCCGCCATCTCTTCTATCTGGTTGCCGTATTTCGGCCGTTTGAAACCTTGCGTTTCCCAATTGCCGGGCACATCGATCACGTCCCATTCGCGCGTGTCGTAACCGGGCTGTTCCCACCCGGCGATTTCCGGAGGCGTGGCCAGAGAGCGTGCGAGTTTGAACGCCCATGTTCCGTCAAGCGATATGGTTTGGAACTTGTCGCGCACGGGATATATATGCCTCATGCCTGTGAAATCCGCCGCAGGCAAATGCGCGACAGCCGCTCCCTGCACCGCACCTGCGGTGTCCTCCATGCCCTCTTCCCACTGCGCTGCGGCAATGCAGCATGCATAGGCTACGGCCATTGTCAGTATAGAAGTCTTCCTCATCGCACACTCCAGATTTTGCAACCATTATAGCGAATGTCCGCCAAGCCTGCAATGGTATTATTTGCAAACTTGCTTGTAATTTCCGTGGCATTATGCTAGAATCGAAAACGATGAGAGTTGGTATTTGCATTCTAGCCGCTTCAATCGCGTATGGCACGATTCATGCCGCACAGCCGGCTCCGCAGAGTCTTGGCGGTGCGGTAGCGGAAATTTTCGACAATATTTCCGCAAGCGACATCAAAGCGATTGCAGACGGCGCGGCGCGGGCACTCGGGTCGCTGAATCTCAAATCCGTCACGGGCGACGGGTTGCAGTTTTCATTCGATCTCGCGGATGCGGATGTGGACGCATTCTTTACCTCGCTCGCGGACATTGTGAAGATCGTGCAGAATGCCTCGGCGCGCGAACAGGAATACCGGCGCAAACTTGCACGCGACGGATATGCAGAACTGCCGCTCTCCACCGCCGCATGCCGGTTTGAAATCTCCATAGGCGCGACGCGGTTGAAATTCGATAAATGGGGTGAACTTTTCATCGACCGCCGCTTCCTCACTTCCGGCGAAAAGGAACGCCTCCGCCGCACTGAAAATCTGTACAGAAAAATCATGGATGGATCGCCGCAAGTGCGCAAATCCGGCGAAAAAATACTGTCGCGCGCAGAGGCAGAGAAAGGCCTCGCCGTGCCTGTATTCCGCGGCTTCGAGGACGACCGCTACCAAAAGCACGACAAGTTGATCGCCGCAATTGCAAAGGCGTTCAATGCAGACAAGGCTAAATGGATAGGAGGCACTGCGGAGCAGGCCGCAAAGGTTCCGGATCTGACCCCCGCCATCGTGAAGGCGCAGATGATCGAAGAAACCGGCGGCGGTGGTGCGGTCAGCCGCGCCGCATGGGAGTGCGATCCAATGCAGGTGAACGTTCCAGGAGATTGGGACGACTCAAAGGCTCTCATAGGGCTAGTCAAACCCGCAAAGCGCAACGAGGGAACATTGAAGCGCAATCTGTGCGCAGGCGTGCAATGGCTCTCCCGCAAAGGATTCGGCGTTTCCGGCAAACCGGCGCGAGTGCGCAATGCAGGCTTCTTCGATGGTTGGCAGGTTGCGCTGCGCCGCTACAATGCACGGCGGGTAAAAACGGCAGACGGCAGATTTTTTGATGAAGCGTACGCCGAGAAAATCCTCCGCCGCGCTTCCAATCCAGACGAGTTCGTTCCCATAGAGGTACGCACTGCGGCTCCGGCGAAAAAATAAGTTTAGTGTTTCAGTCTGCAAATGGTGAACCAAACAGGATGGAGGTTTGCAAATGAATAAAATCACAATGGCTAGAATCGCAGCGGTGCTTGTCGCAAGCACCGTAGTTGCCGAAAGCGAAATCTATCGCGATGCTATGGGCAGGAACAAGGGAAGTGCGCAAACCGATTCCTACGGCAAGACCACATATCGCGATGCAATGGGTCGCCAGCAGGGAACGGCACAAACCGATTCCTACGGCAAAACCACTTTCCGCGATGCAATGGGGCGTCAGCAAGGAACGGCACAGACCGATTCCTACGGCAAGACCACTTACCGCGATGCACAAGGGCGTGTAGTTATGACCTCCACGACCGACTCCTACGGCAAAACCACATACCGCGATGCGATGGGGCGCATACAGGGCACCTCCACAACCGACTCCTACGGTAGAACCACTTACCGCGACGCGCAAGGGCGCATACAGGGCACGAAAAAATAATGATCCGCATCAATGCTGGAAGCGATGGCGGACGGCATTGTCAAGTTCGCGGAAATCGGATTCGGGGAACTCGCGTTGCAATGTGGCAAGGGTTTTCTCCAATTGCGGCAGCCTTGTGCGATCGCGAATGGTAGCAAACAACAACGCCTGGAAGGCTTCTCGCAACAAATCCTCTCTCGTGCGCCGATCCGCCTTGTCGAGTCCGAGCGCGATGTAATACAATGCGGCGGCTTCGGGTTGCGAATAGTCCTGCGGGCCGAAAAGCCGTTCCGTCTCAAGCACTCCGCGCCCGGCGAATCCGCAATTATCCGCACCTGCACCAAGCATGGCATCGCGATATGCCGTGCGATAGAAATCGGCAGCGTCATCCAGATTCGAACAGAGTTTGAGCAGATATATCCAAGCAATCTCTTTGCAGATGGCGGGACTTGCAGGATTGAGCTCCAATGCATCCTTGCGCAATAAATCCAGTCCGGCGCAAACCCATCGCCAACGCTCCTCCGCCGTGGGCATCGATGCAGAGATGTTGAACGCGAGATTCCATGCAGAATAGCACCATACTTCCGGCGTGTGCGGCTCGAGACGTGTAAGGTATGCGGCTGTCTGCGCGAGCCGCGTATACTCACCCGCCGCTTCGAGCCTGTCTGCCTGGAACCAAACAACTTCGGAGAGCACTCCGCGGAATCCACCCAGCATGGCGAATGCCATTTCCGTGAGATTTGCAGGTGTGGCATCCGCAACGCGCTCTGTCTTGCGCGATGATTGCAACAACGCCGCCGCTATGGCGCATGCCGTGCAGAAGAAAATCGTGACAAGTTTCATATAAAACCGTTCTCTGCAAGCATTTCCATTGTAAGGCCGCTTGCGGAAATCTTTTGCGGAGTCGCTTCCGCGCGGCGTGTCAAAATATCGGTCTCGATATTTACTTTCTGCCCTATGCGTTTCGCGCCAAGCGTGGTGGCGGCTGCTGTAGTCGGAATAATATCCACCTGCACCCAATCACGGCCGAGACCGCTTATGGTAAGGCTTACTCCATCTATAGCGATACTCCCCTTCTCCACGCATTGCGCGGCAATCACATATCCTGTATCGATCTTCAATGCAAAGTCTCTGCCTCTCGGCAATTTTGCAACAATCCTTCCGCGTGCTTGGACGTGCCCCTGCACGACATGCCCCCCCATGTAATCGCCTGCCCGCAACGCACGCTCCAGATTCACCTCTTCGCCCGGCACGAGTTCGCCGATGCCGCTTTTCGCCGCAGTCTCTGCAAGAACGTTTGCGGTGAAATGCGTCTGGTCGAACCGTGCCACGGTCAGGCACACCCCGTTCACTGCAATGCTCTCGCCTTCTTCAAGGACGCGCGGCCACGGTTCAAATGCCACCTCGAGCACTATCCCTGCTCCGTGCGACACTCTGCGGACTTTGCCTTTTTTCTGTATCAATCCAGTGAACATCTCCACCTCGCAATCACGTCTTTGCCTTCGAACCGCACACAATTCGCAAGCGGATGCTCTCCTATGACCACCGGCGCTAACACTCCTATCCACTCGTCCACCAGTCCCTCATGCGCAAGTTGCCGGGCAAGATTCAACCCGCCCTCGCACAGGACGTGCAAAAAGCCCCTTGCGCCAAGATCCGCCATCATGTCCTTCAATGCGATATTGCGGTATATCAGCGTCCGTTCTTTGGCTTCGTCCGTGAAAATACGTGCGTTCTCCGGCAGATCGCCACTGTGCGTGACTACCACCCGCCACACTTTGTTTTGCGTCTCCCCATACGGCAACAGACGCGGATCGTCCGCACGAACGGTTTGCGCACCCACGAGTATTGCATCAACACTATTGCGCAGCGCTCCCGTTTCTTTGCGCGATTCTTCTGACGAAATCCATCTCGCAGAGCCGGCGTTATCGCATATTTTCCCGTCGAGACTCATCGCTATCTTTACTGTGAGATACGGCAAGCCCGTCAAGATGTGTTTTTTGAACGGGCGGATTATCTCTTCTGCTTCACGTGCCAACACGCCAAACGAAGTATCTATCCCGGCATCGCCCAGAACCCTCGCCGCACGATTTGCATTTTTCGGGTTTGGATCCGCTGCCGCCCATACCACGCGCCGCACGCCAGCTGCAATCAACGCATCAGTGCACGCACCCACCCGTCCCGGTTTGGAACATGGCTCCAGCGACACATAGACCGTGGCACCATGAGCATCTTTGCCGCGCCGTGCGCAATCGGCCAGAGCCTCGACTTCTGCGTGCGGACCTCCACACGCAAGATGCCGGCCTTCTCCAATTATCTCGCCGCAACACACCACAACCGCCCCCACCGGCGGATTAGGCCGCGTAGCCCCCGCCGACATCCGCGCTAGCTCCAACGCACGGCACATGAATTCCGCATCGCGGTTCATTTCCCGTCAGGGATGATTATCCCCTCCTCTTCAAGGTTTCTGCGCAGATGATCCAGCACTGCATTGACGAAACGCCCGCTCGTGGCGGTGGAAAAGAATTTCGTGATGTCGACCGCTTCGTTGATTATCACCGCAGCCGGCGCATCGGCCGCAACATGCTTCATTTCCCACGCGCCCAGCCGCATTACATTGCGCTCCACCGCACCCAGACGATAAAGACTCCAATTGTTCAAACATGGCGTCAGTGCAGCATCTATCTGCTTTATTTCGCCTAGAACGCCTTTCACGCGCCGCTCGGCAAATTCCTTCATTTTCGCCACTTTCTCCAGAGACGCTTCATCCTCCAAAGTCAGTAACGGCGTAGGTTTTATTTTGCGGCGATACACTCCCCTCTCGATTTCATTAAGAGCCGTCCGTTCAATGTCCAGCAAAAATCCCCAAAAGCTCTGCAGGGCCGGTTCGATATATCCCGGACGGTTGAACTCGAAGGCGCACAGTGCCTGCACCGCCCATTCGCGTGCGATTCTGCGTTCGATCATCTCAAAAGAACTCCATGATAAAGAACGATTTTCGATAGTATGTTTCGGATGCGTCCATTATACCATATTCCATTGCATCTTGCAACCATGCAAAAACTCTGGAATATCCCACCTTTGCAAAGCGCTGGCGAGCCCTCGGAAAGGCCCGCGCGGTTTTGCGGAATTCCGAAGATTTTGCGGCTCTGCTTGTTGCGCAAGCGCATGCGTCTATCCCGTCAGGAACTCAAACTCCATTTGCAGGTCGCCG
>JAFVCR010000039.1 GCA_017479035.1 Kiritimatiellia bacterium
CAAATGGAGTTTGAGTTCCTGACGGGATAGACGCATGCGCTTGCGCAACAAGCAGAGCCGCAAAATCTTCGGAATTCCGCAAAACCGCGCGGGCCTTTCCGAGGGCTCGCCAGCGCTTTGCAAAGGTGGGGATATTCCAGATTGCCCATTCGTCATGTCATGTCCCTTATCGGGCAGATTATCACAAGCATTGGGAGTCGCGCCCCACGTGGGCGCGTGGATTTAAGAAAAATCCACAGTTTCCATACGCTTAATATATATGCAATGTTCTCACAAAGTCCACCAAATCCGCAAAGTCTTCAAAAACTTCGTGGACATTGTGTACTTTGTGCGAGCATTGCATATCTCCCCTTTCCGCGCATTCCGCAGTTTATCTCCGCCCGGTCTCCTGCCATTCCCCCGAGGGTCTCTGAAACGAGAGAGGGAAGTCTCCACATTCAGAGACTTCCCTCTCTCCCTCATCAGACCCCCGTCTCTCCCTTCCGGCTCCCCGCGCTCTCTGCCTCTCGTCCTCCTGCCTGCACGCCGGGGTCAATCGAAAGTCATTTCTTCACCGGCGTTGCGGTGACGCGGTAAAACCCCGTTTCTGCCGAAGGTTTCGGCGGTTTTGCGGAATTGTCTTCCATCGCCGTAGTTGCGGCATTTGCCCAGTCGCCAAGGTCGGCGGTGGATTCAACCACATAGTCCAAACCCACGCGATCGGCAATGTCGCTGCGGATGCCCAGGCTGCCGGATGCCGTGATAACAACGTTGCCGTCACCATCGAACGCAATATCGACCGGGATTTCAGGCTCGTCCGTCACGGCGATTCCAAGCGCATAGCTCACCCAGCGCGGCAGACCGTTCGCACCGGTTTGCGAAAGGAACGTCTGCACGTTGGTATTGTTGGCGCTGTAGCCGTTTGCCGTCAGCCATGAGGTGTCGGTGACCGCGAAAGAAATGCCAGACGTGCCGTTGATGTCGGCGAAAGCCGCATTTGCATACACCACCAGTTTGAAGTTCTTGACCTTGAGCCCCGCCAGCACGTCCACAGCAGCACTCGTAGCCGCGCCGCCCAATGTCATCGTAGTGGTATTATTACTGCCAAATCGCATATTTGCAGAATTGAATATCTGCACGCCATCCACGCTGATTTGCGTACCTTTCCCCTGATTGCGGTTGTATGTTACATCGATTTTATGCGCACCGCTTGTTATCCCGTCGCTAGAAGTATCTGTACCCGCAAGCGAGATTGCACCGTTGGAGCCGTTGCGCCATACGGCAGTTGCGGTAACGACGTTCGTATATACGATGCGTATATCGTGGCTGTCCGCATTCCAGGAGAAGATCGTGCCAAGCGGCGCATCCTCCAGAATTTCGATGTCGAACGAAGCCTTGAAATTGTTGAAGTTTGCGGTAGTCGTGATGGTAATTGGCGTGTCGGTCACTTCTGCCCATTGCTCCAATTCGTCAAGATACACGTTCGCCTGTCGCAGGGAAAGATCGTTTGCGAGCGAGCCCGGTATCTCCGAAGCCGCTTTGCGCGTGTCCTTCACGGCATAGAGCGTATTGCCTTCCACCGCAAGCGCATAACCCTCGGTATCTGCAAGAGTGTAGCTCGCGTCATTGAGATTGCCCGCCGCAATGAGAGCAATCTTGTTCCCCTGCGGATTCAGTAGTTGTATCTTGGCACCTTGCAACAGCGATTGGTTTGAACTCGTGGCGGAAACCTTCGCGTCATCGTCCGCAAATACAAGCGTGCCGTAGAGCCAAAGCCTTTCGCATGTCAACGGCTTGTCCAGTATCAGCGTCGCACCGCTTGCAACGGTGTACTGGTTGTTGCAGACGTGCGTGCCTTCAAGATGCAGCGTCCCCGCATTAACCTGCGTGGCACCCGTATGCGTAAGCGAACCATTGTAGCCCTTGAGCACGAGCGTCCCCGCGCCGTTCTTCTGCACCCCGCCGGAAATATCCGCCGCCACGGCAACGCTTGCGCCGCTCGCCACATCATAGACCGGGATGGATACCTTCGCATCATTCGAGAACGACGATATTTCAATATCCGCCTCCGCCACCGCCAGCGACGCCAACGCAAGCGAATCTTCTATCACGAACGCGCCGTTTGCCGGGACTGTTTCGGCTTCGTCGCCTATTATGCGCACGGAAGGACTTCCCGCAACCGTTGCCGCGACGTTGCCGTCGAGGCTCCAATCGTGCGAGGTAATTATCGCCTCGTCCGCATTATCGACCCATCCCGCTTCATTCCAAAGCCCCGTCTTCTCGCCTTCAAGGTTGAGTTTGTACGGCGCGGTCAACGTCTGCTCCACCGCCACCAAGGTGACGTTGCGCAATCTGCCTTCCTCGAACGGGTCGGCATCGGTAGTAGCATATATAAACTCAACTTCATTGGCATCTTCCGTAAGCGACACTTTCCCCTTCTCCCATGCGGATGATGTATCGGCTTTTGCTGAAAAGCGCTCTTTCCCATTTACCTTCACGGTTATGCTGTTTGCCCATTTGGAGAGCATGTACTCGAAACTCAACGTCCCCGTTCCCGCAATAGTTGTTTTTGTCGAGCAACTTGCTTTCGCACCGCTGGAGAATGCGGCATTGTAAACGTAATCCTTGCCGCTTGAAATGCGCCATGCGGTATTGCCGTCGTCCGTCCTCCATGCGTGGGCGGTATCGCCGATTGCTTTGCCGAATGGATTAACGTTGTATGTGGCCGAATAGATGCCGCCGGAGATATTTTTGTCGGCATCGTAGGCGAAGGCTTTGACAGTCACGGTGTCGGCATCGACGGTGAACTCGCCATTGTAGATGCTTGAAGATTTTGTCGGCTCCGAGCCGTCTGTGGTGTAGTATATCGTGTAGTCTCTATCCTGCGCGAGAGTTTCAAGCGACACCTTGCAGGGACGCGCGTCGAAGTTCTTGTCTCCAAGGAACTCAATGCGCTGATGCCATGTCGAGGCGGCCTTGTATGTGTTGATGAGAACTTGCCGGTTGTCGCATCTTGCGGAAGTCGAGCCGTTGACGGCCTCGATTTGATATGTCGCCGTGCCGTCCGTCAGCGCGGGCGAACCGGAGAAATACGGAACCGTCAGCGCGTAGAACCCATAGTGCGCACCGGCATCGTTCGTCACGAAATTGCCGTCCTCATCAAGTTGCAGCGAAGTGCGGTATGCCATGACCGTTGCGCGGGCGTATTGGTTGTCGCCATTCGTCCAGTAGTGGAGACCCGCCGAATAGTCGTACGACTGCGGACCTACGGTTGTCATTTCCGAACGGGAATGCCCGCAACCGAGCGTGTGTGCCACTTCGTGGGAAAGATCCTGGAACGCATCGGCCTCCGGTTCGTGCTCGACAGATTCGATGGCGCAGACGCAGGTGGAGCCCGAACCGTTTGCGTATGCGGCCATGTCGTCGATATGCGCAGCGGTGAATGCCCGCGCCACGCCCACGGTGCCTTCGTCCGAACCCATTTTTATGAGGAACGCCACCACGTCCGCGCCGGTTTCGCGCCTTTTTTCATGGACGCCCTCCCATCCTTCGTCGGGGGTGTTGCTTGTCGCACGCAGCGCGGCGTAGTATGCCGGCATTATGCTGGACTGCGTCGCCTCAATCGCCATCACGCCGGAAACCTTGTATTGGAAATACTCTTCCAAAGACGAGTTCTTCAGAACCTTGTTCATCTGCTCCACGGCTTGCTGCGCAAAACTTTTCATGCCCTCGCCGCCGTTTATGTAGTCCTTGGCGGCCTTTTCATAGACGAAGAGAATCCCTATCTCGCGGAATTGCGGCTCGTCGGAAGATGCCGCCGCTTTGCGAACGGCCTTTTTCAACTGCTTCACGGTCTCGATGCCGGTCGCATCCGCATCATGGTCATGGTCTGCCGTGTCCGCGCATTTTGCGATGCCCTTGGACGGAGCCTTGTAGATGAAACGCGCAGCACCGTCTCTTGCGGAAATACGCCACACGCCGCCTTTTGCCGTATCCGCAAATACGGCGGAAAACGCGCCGTCTGCGGTGGCAACGAATGTCGCAGAGCCCTCCTCCGAAACCGCATCATACACCGTTGCGCCGAGCGATGCCGCCTTTGCGTTTTCGATGGAGAAGACCCTCTCGCCGCCCTCGAACACGAACCGCACCGTATCGCCCGCCGTCGGCGCAACGCGTCCCGCGTCTGCACCATCCGCCAGTACCCATTCCGCCGCAACGGCAAAACGGGCAAACGCAATCATCGCAAAAAGAAAAGAAAACAAACGCGTGGACATCATGCAAACCTCCTATGGTAGAGTTTACGCCGCCACTCTATCACATTCGCGTTTTTCTTGCAAGCAAAATCAATATAACGCCTTGAAAACCGCCTCAACCAATGCATACCACTTCATCGATTCGGCAGTCGTGCGCTTCCACGGGAATGTCTGGCAGTATTTCCCATTCCCGTGCAAACGCCATGCTCCGCGCGGAAGGCTTTGCCGCCGCTAGGAAGCGATCGTAATATCCGCCGCCATATCCAAGCCGCTTGCCGTCACGCGTGAAAGCAAGCCCCGGCACGATCCACAAATCCACGTCTGCCGCCGCAACAGGTCTCTTCAACACCGGCTCGCGTATGCCGTAGTGCGCAATTTCAAGTTCCGAGGTCGCATCGAAAAGCGTAAGCGAGTAGGTTCTTGTTTCAGAAACATAGAAAGGAACGCAGGTTTTTATGCCGCGTTCCCACAGGAACGGAGCGAGAGAATCGACATTTACTTCGTCGTCCGTTGCAAGATACAGTGCCACCATTCTCAACGCAGATGATGCATGTTTCAACACCGGAGCGCAGAGACGCAAAGGCGCA
>JAFVCR010000006.1 GCA_017479035.1 Kiritimatiellia bacterium
GAGAGGGGGATTCATAGAAGTAAAGCGGGAATAGCGAGTTGTAGCGATCTTTGCCCCAGAAGAAAGGCAAGATGCGATTGTTGCCGTACTTGGTGTCGAACTGCGCAAGCGGCCAAAGGACGTTGTACTCGCGTCCGTAGCGCGAATAGAGCGGACGCACGGCGAAATGGTCGCCTCCCCACGAGACGAGCGGCCAGGCGACCGATGCGACAGGCTCACGGTAGTAGGCAAGCGGCCACAGGTTGACGCGCTCTTCCGGTGCGGCGGTGAACTTTACCGTCTTGCCGGTGTAGAACGGCGTGGAGGAAAACTCCTTCATTGCGCACCCGCCTAGCAGCAGCGCAGCGGCAACAGCAAGGATTGTTGATTCTTTCTTCATGCGCCAATTATATCACAGGCCATGCCAAAATAACAACCACGAAATACACGAAAATTGAAAGGCGTTTCGCGTATTTCGTGGTTGTTTTATTTTCGTGATTTTATCGCCGGACTCATTGGCAGTCGGGACAGTCGTCGGGAGGTTCATCTTGCGTGCCATCGCCGTTGCGCCTCGCCGCTCAACTTGCAAAAAGTCTGTCGAGTTGGCTCTGGACATTCAAGCCGTTGTTGTCCATGAATACAGTCGCGTATAGACATCTGCCGCCGGACCTCTCCGCCCATAGCCGCCCTATCGCATCCTTCTCCAGCGTATCCTTTGCATTGCGCAAATGCGCACCCTTGTATTCTATTGCAAACAACCTGCCGTCGTCAAGGACTCCCGCAAAGTCCGGAAAAAATCGCGCATGCGCAAGCGGCAGCCAGAACGACTCTTCGCACTTGTCCAGATTGCGCAGCCACGTCTTCACCTTTCCGTGCGCGTCGATCAGTTTTGCGCACTCGAACTCCTCGCCTTCGCCGTATTTCAACTGTCCGTCGAACTCCGGGATCCGGTGCGTCCCCAGGAAGTGCTTGTTGAAGCGGTAACTCCCCCTGTACACCTTGAGCAGCGCCTGGTTGCGATAAAGCGTTTTGTCCAATACGAACGCCCTCTCAACGTCCACCTCTGCCGGATGCGCGTCATCGAAGAACACCTCTTGATACGCCTTTTCCCTTGCCGTTCGCACAGCCTCTGCAATATGGCTGTAGAGCCGGTCGCGCAACTTGTAGCGGAAGCAGTAGAGCTGTTCCGGGGCAAATCCCTTTGCCGCCACAAGATGGTTCACTATTCCTGCAATCCATCCCCGCATTGCCCGCGGCGCTAGTGCATTGTGGCGTGTCATCGCGGCAAGGGCGTTCACCACGTCGCCCGGCGCAAGTTCCGTCTTCAGCTCTTGCAGAAACGTCATCTGCCCGGACGCGAACTGCTGCTTTATCTCGTTGCCGTTGAGTTCAAGGACGAATCTGTCTCCCTGCTCCTTTATTTCAAACTCTCCGTCCGCCAACGTCGCGTGCTTCTCTTCCAGTTCCTTGCACAAATCCTCTCCCGCAAGCTCCTGCGCCTCCTCTGCGTCGAAACAGAATTCGCCCTGCACCGCCGCGCACAATTTCGGGAACTCCATTTTGACGGGTTCCGCCGGGCCGGCATCCGCTTTTTCGGACTTCTTCCTTGCCACCTTCTTGAGGAATTGCGCGGCAAGTGCCGTCTGGCCTTTTTCATGCAAAAGATTCGCCACCTTCGATGCCGACTCGTCGGAAATATCCGCCTCCACCGCAATAGTCCCCGAACCGTTCGGATTCGCCGTCACCTCTATGTCATCAGGCAGCGAGTTGGCAATCGCTTCATAGACTTCGCTTGACACTGTAACGCTATCCGGCTGGTTGAAAAGATTTTCCCCGTCCTCCCCGTCGATGAAAAACACAGGCTGCACGGGTACGATCGCGCTCATCGCCTCGGTCTCTTCAAAACCCCTCTTCCGCAAACCCTCTGCAAACTCCGCCGCCGCCGAACCGAACGCCTTGCTCATCACAAACGCATACGAGCGGTTCAATTGCGGCGTTTTGCGCCGCGCGGCATTTGGCTGGCGCATCACGCGCCCCAGCAACTGTATCGTGTCCTTGTTGCTCGAAATGTTCGCAACCGAACACAAAACGTATGCCGCAGGGCAATCCCACCCCTCTTTCAACGCCTGAACCGTGATGATGTATCTCACCGGGCATTTCGGATCGTTCACGTCAATCCCGTCAAGTTCCTTCTGTTCGCCCGTCACTACTGCGATTTCCTTTTCGGGAATTTTTGCGGTTTCGACAAGAAACCTCTTCAGCACTTCCACGGGGACATCTGCGGTTTTCGTCTTTGCCTGCGCCTGGAAGAGAACCAGCGGCCGCAGATAGCCTCCCGACCCCTGCGCCAATTCCGCGTCCGCCAGTTTTTCGAGTTCCTGGCGTTTTGCAATCGCGGCGAAAACGGCCTGCTCCCACTGGTCGCGGAATTCCACAAGTTCTATCGGCAGTTTTATCATCTGCTCGTCGAACAGCTCCTTTGCATGGACGCTGTAAAGCGTGTTGTTGCCTCTGTCCGGAGTTGCGCTCAACCCCAGAACCGCACTCGGCGCAAGCCGCCTCAATGTCTCCTTCGAGAGCTCGCTGGCCATCTTGTGCGCTTCATCTACTATCACGATGGGATGGCGGCTGTGGACAAGATTCACGAAAGAGAACTTCGGCGTTTTTGTTTCCAACGCGTCCATTCCCTCTTCATACCGGATGGTTGCGAAATGTTGCTCGAAATTCTCGCTGTGCTTGTAAACGTTGTATTTCGCCTTGTCCTTCTTCACGAACGCCTGTTCCGTCGCCACAACGATGCAGGCGTTGCCTTCAAGGTCTGCCGGGCTCATCGTTGCAACTTCGTCGAGGTCGAATATGCGCACATTTCCCCAGAAAGCCTCGTCGAGCGCCTGCCGGTAAGGATGCTTCGGCTTCTTCAACGCTTCCGCCGTCTGCCGCCGGATCGCCTCGGATGGCGCGAACCAGATCACGAGCGGATATTCCCTCCCCTGCGCTTCCGCAATGATTTTAACGGCATGTGCCGCTATGATCGTCTTGCCGCCGCCCGTAGGCACCCTGATGGAAACAACGGGGAAGTCGCCATTGCTTTCGCCACTGCGAGTATTGGAGGCTTGGAGACCGTCTTTGGAGCTTCCCTCTGATCTCCAGTCCTCCGAGACTCCCCGCTGCAAAAGCAACTCATCGTAATGCCGCAGATTGCCCAGCCGTGTCATCATGTCGAGCGAAGATTCGGTTATCGCCTTGTACGCCTCCTCCGGCGTTTTCGTGCCAAGCGCGGCGAAATACTCTTTTATCACGCCAAGCGTGTCGTTCTGGTATTTCTTCAATTGCATGATTTTCCCTCCAGACGATTATTGCTTTCGCTGCCGGGAGTATTGGAGTTTTGGAGATTGAAGCATGTCGCTTTGGGATTTGCAACGTGTTCAATGCCTTCTTTCAACGACGGGAAACCAAAGTTCAAGACGAGTCCTGCCGGTAGATTCAGCATCCGCAGATACGTACGGCATTGTGCGGCGAATACAGGATGTTTGCTGCAAACCGCCTTCAACTCTACCACTACTTTATCATCAACAAGCAAATCAATCCTCTTCGGATGTTCGTCGCCTTGGCAGAAAACATTGCCCTTGTATATCACGGGACAAGGAACCTGTCGCAGCACCTTATGCCCTCTGTGCGCCAATTCCCACGCAAGAGCCGCTTCGTACGCATCCTCTTTCAATCCACAGCCAAGTTCGGTGTGGACTTCAATTGCGGCATTGATTATCTTGCCGGTCAGATCCGCATAAACGCCAGTATAGTTCGCTTCACTCATGCCAAACGCCTCACAGCAAATCTCCTGAACTCCAAAACCCCCGGTAGCGGAAGCAATCTCGTTTTCATCATTCATCTCCTCGTCACCACGTCGTAGGGCGTCTGGCGGAACTCTATTTTCTCGTCAGCCAACCTCGCGTCGCCCAGTCTGCACGCCTCGCCATATACCACCAGCCTGTCGTATTCCTCCTCCCCCAGGTCTTCTTTGATTACGCCAAGCGTCTGGCGCGTAAGGACGTTCCCTCCGTTCACGCTACTGTCGTGCAGAATCCCGTTGTACAAAAGCGCATACGCCACGCCGTCATGGATGCCTAGGAATGGAGATTTTTTGTTGCTTTCGCTGTTGGGTGTCTTGGAGTTTTGGAGTCGTGAAGTGTCGTTAGAATCTTCTCTCCGAGACTCCGAAACTCCCCGTAGCGAAAGCAATTCCCCCATCCACCCTGTCCCGGTGTCCTGCCACCAGATGTGTGCCGCCAAGACTTCGTAGGGTATCGAATCCGCGATCTGCCCGCGCTCATCCAAAAGAGGCTCGCCCAGTTCGTAGAAGCGGAATCCGCCGCCGCCTTGCCACTTGACCGCCTTCGAGATTCCGCCCTGTTCGCCATCGACGACCTTCTTCATCCGCACAGCGCAGTGCGTCTTCGCGTGTTCGCCCATCTCGATGCCGATCCACCGCCGCCCCATCTTGTGCGCAACCGCCGCCGTCGTACCAGATCCGAGAAACGAATCCATAACCAAGTCGCCCTCGTCCGTCGCAATCTCCAACACGCGCTTGATAAGGCGCTCCGGCTTCGGCGTGGCAAAAGGCGACTGCCCGTCAAAGACTTTCAGGACTTCCTTCTTCGCCTCGTCCGTATGCCCCACATCTTGGTGAAGCCAGAGATTCTGCGGTGCTATTCCCCCTACAGAATCAAGATATGTTTTGCGTGCGATTTTCCCCTTGCCGTTACTGCCAAAGTAAAATCTCGGCCATTGCCCGCGTTTCAACACCGCCTCTGCCAACGTGCGTGACGCGGACAGATTGCTTTCGCTACTGGGAGTCTTGGAGTTTTGGAGTTTTCCATTTCCAGTCTCCAAGACTCCTAAACTCCCCGCAGCGAAAGCAATATCCCCATCCTCAATCGGCTTGAGCATTATGGCTTTCACGCCCTTGCGCACCTCGTCAACTCCCACGCCGCAAATCGCCGCGCGCTTCTCAGCATCGTCTATCTCGCGCAATTCATACGGACACCAGCCGTTCATTATGGCGAGCATTTCTTCTTGCCCATAACGCCAATGAGAACTTGCAGTAGGGTAAAGCAACTCCCCTGTAAACGGATTTTGGATTGCATAAACCATTCCTTGGTGTGTGATTGCATCGGAGGCATACGAATTGTCTGGACGCCAAAGACCTCTGGGGTCATTGTCGGGATTCTTGTACTTCTTATCCATATCTGCCGTTCGCGGCATTTTCTTCGGCTGCCAACTATCGTGCTTGGAATAAACAAGAATATGCTCTGACGAAGTGACAATCCCTTTTGAATCTCCTTTGACAGAGTAGTTCCGTTGCCACGCTATATTAGCTTGAAAGTTCTGCCGCCCGAAAATCTCGTCGCAGATGACGCGAAGATACGCGCCCTCTCGGTCGTCAATGGAAATCCATATGCTGCCGTCCTCGCGCAGGAACTCTCGTAGGAGCTTGAGGCGCGGGTACATCATGTTGAGCCAGGTGGAATGTTCGAGGTTGTCGACGGAATGCTCGAACGCGGAACCGGTGTTGTACGGCGGATCGATGTAGATGCATTTCACCTCGCCCGCGTAGAACGGCAAGAGAGCCTTCAGCGCCTCCAGATTGTCGCCGTGAATCACTACATTGCTGCTTTCGCTGCTGAGCTTGTTGCTTTCGCTACTGGGAGTTTTGGAGTTTTGGAGACTGGACAACCTTTCAGTTTCCCCCTCTAAACTCCGAACCTCCGAAACTCCCCGCAGCGAAAGCGACTCCGCGCGATACGACAACTCCTTGTCCTCGCGCAGGATCTTCAGCGCGACTTCCTTGTCGCGTGAGACGGCATTTTCCCTCCCCATCCAGTTCAGCATCGGCATGTCATGGTCTCCCTCTGCAGACAGCACCCCCGCAATCATGGCGGCGAACAATAGACGTGCTTTCATTTTTCATCGTGCATTTTCTTTGCGTTGGACATCCAGCGAAAAAAATTATACCACATTCCCCCGCAAATTGCACGTTGAAATATGTTTCAACCATTGCCGCCTCTTTTTCGTGTATTTCGTGGTTGTTTTTGAAAATCCCATTTAGACGATCTTGCATTTGCACCGCCGGATATGCTAGAATGCATCGCATGGCAAACCTTGGAATACACAAGACGCATTTCGATTTTCGTGTATTTCGCGGTTGAAATCAAGGAAAATGAAATGAAGAAAACGGCATTGCAGTTTATTGTTTGCAGTTTGCAGCTTGCGCTTTGCGCGGCGGAGATCGATCTCGCCGGCGTTTGGACTTTGCAGGATTGCGAGCGCACCATCCCGGCGGAAGTCCCCGGCGGCATCCACGACGCGCTTTTGAAAGCCGGCGAAATCGCCGACATCTACAAAGGCCGCAACGAGACCGAAGCCCTTTGGGCGGCCAGGCGGGATTGGACTTTCTCGCGCACGTTCGAGGTGGACGCGGCGTTTCTCGCGCACCGCGAAATCGTCCTGCGCCTGGAAGATTGCGACACGTTCTGCACCGTCAAAATCAACGGCCGCGAAGCCGGGCGCACGTCCGACCGTTTCCGCCGCCACACTTTCAACGTCAAGCCGCTTCTCAAAGAAGGCGCGAACACCATAGAAGGTTTCTTCCGCAGTCCCGTGGCCGTGGCGGACGAGCGCCGCGCCGAACGCGGCCGCGCTTGGCCTATGGCGAATGTAGTCTGGGCGAAGAATCAGGCGCTCGTGCGCAAAAACGCCTGCCATGCCGGATGGGATTGGGCACCCGAAATCGAAACCATCGGCTTTTGCGGCACCGTCAAACTCATCGCGAACGACAAGCCGCGCATCGACTACATATATACAACGCAAACATTCAACGAGGATTTGACGCACTGCACTCTCGATGTTTTCGCCGATCTTTCGGACGGCTCAACCGTCACCAACCGCATCGAAATTGCAAATCCGCCCCTGTGGTGGCCAAACGGGGCGGGCGAACAGAATTTCTACACCTTCACCGTGGACGTCAACGGCGAAAAGATTACGCGCCGCATCGGCTTGCGCAAACTCGAAGTCCTCAACGAACGCACCCTCTCCGCCGACGGCAAAGATGAACTTTCCCTTGTGTTCCGCGTGAACAACCGCCGCATCTTCATGAAAGGCGCAAACTGGATTCCGTGCGACGCTTACGAAATGCGCCAGACTCCCGCACGCTATCGCGACCTGCTAGAAAGCACCGCCGCCGCCAACATGAACATGTTGCGCGTGTGGGGCGGCGGACAATACGAAAAAGACGTCTTCTACGATCTCTGCGACGAACTCGGCATCCTCGTCTGGCACGACATGATGTGCGCCTGCGCCGTCTATCCCGGCGATGAGGAATTCCTCGGCGAAATCTCCGGCGAACTTGCCCACCAGTTGCGCCGCTTGCGCGACCACGCATCCATCGCCCTCTGGTGCGGCGACAACGAATGCCTCGGCGCGATAAACTGGTTCGATGAAATCAAGGACGACAAAGCCTTCTACCGCGCTGCATGGATGGCGCGTTCCAAACTGCAAGGCGAAATGGTCGCCCGCTACGATCCCGCCCGCACCTATTGGCCAAGTTCCCCTTGCTGCGGCCCCGGTGATTTCGGCAACGCATGGAAGGACGACTCCAAAGGCGATATGCACCAATGGGACGTGTGGCACGAAAACGAACCCTTCGAGCGTTACTACAGCTACCGCCCGCGATTCTGCTCGGAATTCGGCTACCAGTCGTTCCCTTCTCTCGAAGTCGCCGCCACATTCTGCGACGGCCCCGGAGACGATTTCGAGTGGCATCAGAAAAACGACGGCGGCAACAGGCGCATACGCGAAACGATGCGCAGATATTTCGGCGAGCCTCGCAACTTCGAGAGCGAACTCGTCCTCTCCCAATTCCAGCAGGCGATGGCAATCAAAACCGCCGTCGAGGCGTGGCGCAGTGAAATGCCGCGCTGCATGGGAACGCTCTATTGGCAGTTGAACGACACATGGCCTGTCTCGTCGTGGTCGAGCATCGAATACGGCGGCCGCTGGAAACCGCTCCACTATGCGGCGCGGCGGTTCTACGCGAACGTCGCCATCGCGGCGAAACCTTCTGGCGAAATCGTAGGCATCAACGACACCGCGCAAACCGTCGAAGGCGACCTTGCGCTTGAATACTGGACTTATTCCGGCTCGCTCGCAAGCGCATCCACGAACAAAGTCGCGCTCCTCCCTGGCGCGGCGAACATCATCGGACACATTGCCGAATCCGTGCCGGACGATGTTTTCCTCGTAATGCGTTTTGGCGATGTTTGCAACGACTGGCACTTCCGTCCATACAAATACGCCACGCTCGCGCAAGCGAAAATCGATGTGAAAGTGGACGGCACGAAAGTGACGCTCTCTACCGACAAGCCCGCTTTCTTCGTATGGGTCTCCGTCCCTGGCAAAGATGTTCGCTTCAGCGACAACTGCATCACGCTCCTTCCCGGCCGTCCCGTAACGCTCACCGCATCCGAACCTCTTTCGTCCGTGCGCGTCCGCTCGCTTGCGGATACTCTTGCTCCTCGTCCGCCTCAAGTAAAATATGCGCAAGACATTGCTGACGGCCGCCCTGCGGAAAGATGGCGCGGTTTCAACATCACCGATCTCTCCCGCTTCGAGCCCGCGCACGAATCTGCGCCGCCGCACTTTGTGGAAGACGACTTCGTTTTCATGCGCGAACACGGTTTCAATTTCGCCCGCATTCCTTTGGATTACCGCTTTCTCGAAAAGCCCTACGGCATTGCCGAACTAGACCGCGCAGTCGCGCTAGGCCGCGCAAATTCGATTCACGTCCAGATTTGCCTGCACCGCATTCCGGGCTATTGCGCAAGCGGCCCGCTCCCCGGCGAGCGCAGCATTTTCAGCGACGATGCCACGCTCGAACACGCTTGCAAAATCTGGGAACGCCTCGCCGCTCGCTACAAAGGCATCCCCAACGAAGAACTCTCTTTCAATCTCTTCAATGAACCCGATTACATGGACGAGGCTGCATACGCTCGCGCATCCCGTGCGCTCGCAGAGGCCATCCGCAAAAAAGATCCTTCACGCTTCATAATTGCAGACGGCCTCGGCTATGGCCGCATCGCGCCGCGCTCGCTGGAGGATTTGCCTTCCGCCGGTTTCGGCTGGCATTGCTACGACCCGTTCGGCGTGACGCACTATCTAACGCCCTGGAACAATCCCGAAGGCGTCAGTGCCAAGCCCGTATGGCCGTTGCAGGAAACCCCTCCCCGCGACTGGCTTTTGCAGGAAACGTTCCGCTCCAAAGGCTGGGCTGATGCTATATCCGCCGGTGCGTTCGTTTATGTCGGCGAATTTGGCGTGTGGCGCAAAACCCCTCATGAGATTGCGCTCGGCTTGATGGAAGACCAACTCTCCCTCTGGCGCGAACTTTCCTGCGGATGGGCTCTTTGGAATCTGCGCGGCGAATTCGGAGTCATGGACTCCAACCGCGCCGATGTCGATTACGAATCCTGGCGCGGCCACAAGCTCGACCGCGCTATGCTCGATCTGTTGAAGAAATACTGACCTTCCCCCTCATGGCGGCGATGTCGCGTGCGATTTGTTCCGCCAGCGCATCTATAGATGCAAACTGCATTTCGGGGCGTATGAACGCCAGTATCCTCGCGTGCGCAAATGCTGCGTCCGCAGGCGGCGCGCCGTCCACTAAATGCACTTCAATGATGTTCTCGCGCCATGCGGCACTCCCCATCGTGGGCGCAACGCCCCAGTTTGCAATACCTCTCCCCCACTCCGTTTCCACGGCATACACTCCGCGCCGCAGCGCAGGTGCAAACGCCGCCACGTTCAAAGTGGGGCGATTTATCTTGCGGCCCAACTGTTTGCCAGGGACGATTTCGCCGGCCAATTCGTAATTGCGCCCCAGCATCCTGTTCGCAAGTGCCACATCGCCCTCGGCAAGCGCGGCGCGTATGCGCGTGGACGACACCAACTCTCCACCTTCGCACACGCCTTCGCACACTGCAACCCGCAGCCCCAAGCCGCGCAGCGTTTGCGCATCGCCCGCGCCACCCGCGCCGAAACGCCAGTTCGCCCCGCAGAAAATCTGCACGTCCTCGCCGAAACGCCCGCGCAGAAGCGCGGCGAAATCCGCGCACTCCATTGATGCCACCTCACGCGTGAATTCGCACATCTCCACCGCCGCCGCACCCGCCGCAGCAAGTGCTTCGCGCTTCTGCTCGGGTGTCTGCAACAGCGCGGGCGCACGCTCCGGCGCAAGCACCGTGAATGGATGGTTTGAAAACGTAAGAGCCACCACTCCGCCGGAAGGCCCGGCGGCCCGCGCCGCATCCAGTATCGCCCTGTGCCCGCGATGCACTCCGTCGAAAAATCCTATCGCAAGCGCAACCATTTTCCTCATCCGCCCGCCAGCACCATCATCGGTTTTACCAAGGCTGCGAGGTCTGCCGGATGCGTCTTCATGAGTTCCATGAAAGGTATCGCGCCGGCCAGTGAAACACCGCCCGTTTTCGTGCGGCGGCATGTCTCTACAATCGCACCGCATCCAAGCGCTTCGCCAAGGTCGTTTGCAAGCGCGCGCATGTTCGCGCCTTTTGTGCAGCGCACGAAAAACCTCGCCAGCGGCGGCGCAAATTCTTCCACGTCGAGGCGATAGATGTGATGCAGCCTAAACGGCCTCTCCCCATGCTTCTCCACAACGGTGTAGCCCTCGCGCTCGTGCACCATCGCAACGGAAAATTGCGGCTGCCGCTGGAAGATGTCGCCGCGAAAATCCTCAAGCGCGGCCTCCAGCCTCTCGCGCGTCACTGCGGTGAAATCCTTTTCGCGGACTACCTCTCCTTCCGCGTCGAACGTATTGGTCGCCCTCCCCAGGCGCATTGTAAGTTCGTATTCCGCATCGCGCCCCATCTGGTCTTCGCCAAGGCGTGCCGCGCCGCCCAAAAGCAACGCCACCACGCCGCTCGCGTTGGGTGCGATGGTGCCTCCATGCCCCACTTTCACAAGGTTGAAATGCGTCTTCACCGCCTTGAGCATATCGTGCACGGCAATGCCGGCGGGCTTGTCCACCACTAGCACTCCGTCGATTTCCGCGTTCGAGGCTATGACGTTGAGGTTTGCCATTACAGGGAGTCTAGTATCTGCAAGACCTTGTCTCCCTTCTCGAGAGAATGGTCCAGCTTGAAATGGAGAAGCGGCGTGAATTTGAGTTTTACCTCGCGGGCTATCGCACGCTGGAAATCCCGCGCATGATGCACAAGATGCCCCAGCGCGCGCTCCTGCAAAGCCTCGTCGCCAAACACGCTCACGCTCACTGTGGCATCGCGCAAATCGGCCGCGCAGAAAACGCCTGTCACCGTGATGAGAATGGATTGCACGTCGTCGTTTGCAAGAACGCGCGGCATCGCCTCGCCCAGCACTCTCTTCAGCAGCGCATTTATGCGCTCGATCCGGTCGACAGCCATTTCACCGTTCCTTTACAGCGTCTTGGGCAGCTCTTCCATCACGTAGCATTCGATGATGTCGCCCACGGCGAATTTCTCGAATGCCGCAAAGCACACGCCGCACTCCTGCTGGCCGGTCACTTCCTTGACTTCGTCCTTGAAGTGGCGTAGGCTCTGGAGCTTGCCGTCCCACACTTTCTCTTTGCCGCGCAGAATGCGATAGCGCCCCGACGCAAGCAGCGTGCCGTCGAGCATCTGCGAACCTGCGATCTTGCCGAGTTTGGAAATGTCGTACACGGCTTTGATTTCCGCATGGCCGCGCACCACCTCCTTGTATTCCGGCTCCAGCAAATCGAGCATCGACTGCTTGACGAAATCCAATAGCTCGTAGATGATGCGGTATGTGGAGATCTTCACGCCGTCGTGCCGCGCCTGCTGCTGCACGCCGCTGTCGCACCCGATGTTGAACCCTACAACCATGCCCTTGCCGGCTGCGGTGTTCTTCACATCTGTGAGGCTCACATTGCCCGTGCCCGTGGCGATGATGTTCAACGCCACCTTTTCGCTCTTGATGTCCTTGAGCGCGGCCACCACCGCTTCCAGCGTTCCTTGCGAATCGCTCTTCACGGTCACGTTGAGTTCCTTCTTGTCGCCCGCGCCCATCTTGCCCAAAAGTGCTTCGAGCGATGCCGCCTTGGACGAGGAAAGTTCCATTTCCTTGCGTTCACGCGCGGCTTCTTCCGCCAGCGTTCGCGCGCGTTTTTCATCCAGCATCACGCGGAATTCCGCCCCCGCCTCCGGCACGCCCGAAAGCCCCGTGCACTTCACCGGCGTGGCGGGGCCTGCACTTTTCACGCGCCGCCCGCAATCGTCGATGAGGCTCCTGACCTTGCCGAAATGCTCGCCCACGAGTATCGCATCGCCCACTTTCAGCGTCCCGCCGGAAACTAGCAGCGTGGCCGTAGGGCCGAATCCCTGCTCGAGTTCCGCCTCCACCACATAGCCGTTGGCGCGGCGTTCGGGATTGGCCGCAAGTTCCAGCACGTCCGCCTGCAAAAGCATCATTTCAAGCAGGTTGTCCACGCCCTTGCCTGTAGTACCGCTCACTTCGCAGCAAACGATGTCGCCGCCCCAATCTTCCGGGGTGAGGCCCATCTTCTGGAGTTGCTGCTTTACGCGTTCGGGATTTGCCACGGGCTTGTCGCACTTGGTGATGGCCACCATTATCTGCACGCCGGCTTGCCGTGCGCAGGTTATCGCATCCTCGGTCTGCGGCATTATGCCGTCATCCGCCGCGATGATTATCACGGCAATGTCGGTCAACTGTGCGCCTCTCTGGCGCATTGCGGAGAAAGCCGCGTGCCCGGGCGTGTCGAGGAACGTTATCTTGCGCCCTTGCACCTCCACCTGATATGCGGAAATTGCCTGCGTTATGCCACCAGCCTCGCCGGCCGCCACGCGCGTCTTGCGGATGAAATCCATCAGCGTCGTCTTGCCGTGGTCTACATGCCCAAGGAACGTCACCACCGGCGGCCTCGGCTGGAGCGTCTCGGGTGCGTCCTGCGGAATCTCGTCGTCCGCATCGATCGCCTTCAGAACGGGTTTTGCGTTGGCTTTGTCGCGTGCGTGCTCGAGTATCACTTTGAAGCCGTACTTCTCCGCCACCTTCACTGCCACGTCCGGCTCCACGCGTTGGTTGATGGACGCAAGCACCTTCAGCCCCATCAAATCTGCTATCAACCGGTTCGGCCTCAAGCCGAGCTTCGCCGCGAGTTCTTTCACTACCACCGCGCCGCGTATCGAAATCTCGCGCCCTGCCCCGTCCGGCGCGTCCGAATACTGCTCCTCGCTGCGGCGTATCTTGCCGGAATAATCCTGTTCCTCGCGCTCTTTCTTGAAGCGTCCACGCTTGTCGGCACCCTGCCCCGCCGCCGGCTGCTGCTGCACCTGACCGAGCCGCACGCCCTGCGTTTGCACCTGTTGCGGAAGCGGCCTGCCGAACCTGTCGCGCTTGATGCCGTCCCTGCCACCGGGCTTCTTGCCCTGTGCACCCTTCGGCGGCGGCGTGGCATTCACCGTGATTGTGATTTTCGGCGGCGGCTTCGGCGCGCCTACTGAAATTTTTATCGCTGGCTTCGGCGGCGGTTTCGGTGCCACTGCAATCTTTGGCGGCGGCTTTGGCGCCACTGCAATTTTCGGTGCCGCAGGTGCAACCGGTGCAGGTTTTGCCGGTGTTGCTGCGGGTTTGGCAGCAGGTGATGCAGCATTCGCCGCAGGTGCCGCCGCCTTTACATCTCCGCTCTTCGCCGCGCCTCTGCGCACGCTCGGCAGATTGGCCTTCTTGCCCTCCGCCACGTCGATGGCTCTTTGCCTTGCTTCGTCCAACGCCTTTGCCTGCGCCGCGTTTCTGGCCTTGACGTTTTCCGCCGCCCGCAGGCTCTTTGCCTTTATTTTGGCTGCCGTTTTCGCCGCGCCGGACTTCAGCGTGGCACCGCCGCGCATGATTGCTGCGGTAAGGCGGCTTGCGTCGTCGCCCTCGAGTTCGGTCAACGCGCTGTAGACTTCAACGCCGTTCTGCTCCGCCAGTTTCAGAACGGTTTGGCTGGTGACGCCGGTCTTTTTTGCCAATTCGTAAACACGCATAAATCTATCATCCCCCTTTTCTTCACTTGGTCAGTTCCGCAACGGCCATCGCCGCCGCGTAAAGCCCTTTGGCGGTCACTTCGTCGAACCCGGTGGCGGCGGCGAAATCGCCCTCTTCCACCGCCAGTATCCCGTCCACGGAGAGGAACCCCGCATCCGCAAGCTGCGTGGCTTGCGCCGTGGATATGCTGAAAAGATCCGCAAGCGACTTGATAGCCGCCGCTTTCTGATCCTCGAAACTCGCCATCGCTAGCGACTTGTTCACCGTTACCTGCCAGCCCACAAGTTTCGACGTGAGGCGCACGTTCTGCCCGCGCTTGCCTATCGCAAGCGTATACTGATCCGGCGAAACGGTCACTAGGATGGTGTTGGAGTTTTCGGGGTCTATCTCCACGCGGTCGAGTTTCGCCGGGGAAAGTGCCGCCGCCACATACTGCCGCACATCCTCGTTCCAGCGCACCATGTCGATCTTCTCGCCGTTGAGTTCGCGCACAAACCCGCGCACCCTTATGCCGCGCAAACCCACGCACGCGCCCACAGGCTCCACTTTGGGGTCGTGGCTGCGCACCGCCACCTTGGCTCTGTAGCCAGGGTCGCGCGCGATACCCATTATCTCCACCACGCCGTCCGCGATTTCGCTTACGTCGCGGCGCATCATCGCGCGCAGGAACTCATTGGACGTGCGGCTCAACACTACCGACGGCCCCGACGCCTCCGCGCTCTGGCGCACGTTGTGTATCACAGCGTTCACGCTGTCGCCCACCTGGAAATCCTCGTTTGGCAGCCTTTCCTTGCCCGGCAGGATCATTTCGGTCTTGCCTACCATCACGAACACATCGCGGTGGCTTATGGCGGTTACCGTGCCGTTTACGATGTCGCCTATGCGGTTCTTGAATTCGGTGAAGGTGTTGGAACGTTCCGCCTCGCGGATTTTCTGCATTATCACCTGGCGCGAAGTCTGCGCTGCTATGCGCCCCAGCCGCGCCGCCGGCAGTTCAATTTCTATCGTGTCGCCCTCGCCCACGTCCGGCTTGAAACGCTTTGCGCGTGCTGGCGAGATGAACCCCGTGCCCGTCTCCTCGGAGGATACCACAAGCGTGTCGTATACGTGCAGCGAAAGATCCTTGCGGTCTATCGTAACTCGCAAATCGTTTGTAACCGCCGGATTGCGCCGCGCGGCTTGCTCGATGGCCTGTTCGATGGCAACAAGAACGATCTCGCGCTCGACCCCCCTCTCGCGCTCTATGTGCGAAACGACCGCCAACATATCGAAATTGCCTGTTGCCATTGCCTGCCTCCTCGGTTTTCAAAAATCAACATTCCACCCGCCGAGGCGAAATCCGCCTCCGCAAAGCAAAATTCAACGTATTCTATCCTATTTTTGCACTTTTGTCAATACCGCCAACGCCGCAAAACAAAGTCGCAAAACTGAAAAAACTCTTGCATGAAATAAAAAGTTTTGCTAAAATAACACCGTTATGAAATCGGTGCATGATAGAATTTTGACTTTGGCGGGGGCGCTGGCTGTTGCCGCGTCGGTGCAAGTGGCCTTGGCGCAGGACGCGGCGGAGGAAAAAGCCGCCCCTGCAATAGAACCCGCCCTTCAGGCGGCTATGGACGAAGAAGTGGCGTACGTGCGCGCGCTCAATCAAGCGCAATTGCCGGACATCGCCGCGCGCGTCATCGTAAAAGCCAAGCAAAAGTTCCCCCTCATCGCGCCGCGCATGGAAGTGCTTGAGCAGGAAGGCGTCCTCGCACTCGGCCAATTCGACAAAGTCAAAGCCCTCATCGCCAAAAAGCCCAAAGGCTCCGCCGAATACTGGGCCCTCAACCTTGCAATGGCCGATGCCTACTACGCCCGCAACGACACCAAAGAATGTGCCAACATCTACGAGGCGTTCTTCAAGGCCGTTCCCAAACCCACTCCGGAATTGCAATCCTTCTGGCTGGAGTCGTCCTTCAAATGGGCGCAGATGCTCCTTGCCAACAAACGCCAAAGCGACGCGGTGAAAATCTACGATGCGATGCTCACCGTCTCTTTGCCAGACACCACATGGTGCCTCGTCGCCTCCGAAAACGCCGAACTCCTTTTGCGCCTCGCTGCCGAAATCCCCGCCGACGAAAAGAATGCCGACAAGAAGAAGTATCGCGCCGAATGCCTTAAAAAGGCCGAGAAGATAGTGGACAAACTCCTCTGGAAGCGCGACCTCATCATCTACTTCGGCCGCGCCGTGGCAATGAAGGCGCATATCAAGGTTCTGCGCGGCGATCTCTCCGGCGCACAGGAACTCGTAAACGACTTCATGGGCGACCTCGCCGAAATCCACTCCCAGCTTCAGGCTTTCGACCCCGACGGCACGCAAGGCTCCCTGCGCCTCTCCCCGATGCCGCAGTGCCGCTACCTCCTTGCGGACATTCTCTTCCAGGAAGCAATGAAGGTTAAAGACAAAGCCGCCAAGGGCGACAAAGAAGCCACCGAAACCGTTGCTTCCTGCATCCTCGGCGCGAAAAAAGGTGCCAAACGCAACGGCAACGGCGCATACAACCACGCAATCAACGTATACGTGAAGTATCCCGAATCCCCCTGGGCGGCGAAGTCCGGCGAACTCGTGGAAAAATGCTGCGACACCGTGCAGGAAATCTTTGGCAAAGACCTCCGCGCCGCCACCAAGATCCCGCAAGGACAGATGAAAAAAGTGCGCGACATGCAGTTCAAGAATGCAATGGCCGCATACAACAACGGCGATTTGCTCGACAAGCCCGACGGCACCAAGGGCGCGGAAACGCTGCTCACGGAACTGCTCGCCATATATCCCGAGCTTGACGAGTCCGTAGGTGCTGCGGTGACGCTTTCCGAACTCTACGGCAAACTCGCCGCCGAAGCCAAAGACCCGATGGACAAGGAATACTACCTCCTCGCCGAAAACGCCGTGGCCGGGTATGTGGTCGATCGCTTCGCCGGCCTCAAGAGCGAGGAAGGCCGCAAGGCCGCCGGCGAACAGGTCCTGCGCATTGCAGATGCTATGATGGCGCAGAAAAAGACCCGCTCCGCCGAAAAACTCTCCAAGGCATTCTTCGAGAACTTCCCCACCCACTACCTCGCTGCGCAAACCGCGTTCTCGATGGGTAACGCC
>JAFVCR010000040.1 GCA_017479035.1 Kiritimatiellia bacterium
ATGCGCTTGCGCAACAAGCAGAGCCGCAAAATCTTCGGAATTCCGCAAAAACCGCGCGGGCCTTTCCGAGGGCTCGCCAGCGCTTTGCAAAGGTGGGGATATTCCAGTTCATTTTACGCTTGCAATGGGACGGGATTTATGATATAATGTCACCCGTTTTTAGGACGCTTAGCTCAGTTGGTTAGAGCACTACCTTCACACGGTAGGGGTCGCTGGTCCGAGTCCAGCAGCGTCCACCATTTTTTTATCATATTCCCTTATCGGCGGCGATGCCATGCAGGACGTAGCCGTTTTTTAGAAGGACATTTCTTTTTCGTAGGGGATTTCGAGATTGTTCGCTTCTGCTAGTGCGTGCATTTCGGCAAGCAATTCGCGCGAAGGATTGGCGGCATAGGTCAAGGTCATGTCTGCAAGTTTGCGTTTGGCCCATTCGCGCTTGAGCGACGGGTCACCTCGCTGCGCTGCGGCAAAATGCTTGCGGAAGAACGAGTCGTATACCTGTGCGCCG
This sequence comes from Kiritimatiellia bacterium, assembly GCA_017479035.1. Classification (GTDB taxonomy): domain Bacteria; phylum Verrucomicrobiota; class Kiritimatiellia; order RFP12; family UBA1067; genus RGIG5050. The sequence goes on from JAFVCR010000040.1 coordinate 509, forward strand.
TTCAAGCCGCGCAATTCGAAAACGAGTTCTTTGCGGTCTGCCGGGCACTTGCCGTAGATCTCCACGTCTTCGCCTTTGTACAGATTGGAAACGAGGCGCGGATACGTTTCGGCGTTTGCTGCCTTGTTGAAGATCACGGTGAAATCGCTCAAGACGGGTTCGGCGAATTTTTTTGCGAACGCGGGAAGTTCGGCGGCGGCGGATTCGCGGTCTTTGCGCTCGCGCTGGTCTTTGGTGATTTGCCTGTGGCGGATCCATCCGCCTCTGTTGCCGCTGCCGATGATGTCCATGAGATAGGCGTTGGCGTGTTCCACCACGCCATACATATATACGCTCACGAGGCCGTCGTTGAGGCGCGTGAATCCGGAGAGGATTTCATTGGAGCGATACACTCCGGACGTGGCATCGCCATCTGTTATGACAAGTGCAATCAACGGACGCGACGGGTTGCGCGGGAATGTAAGCGTGGACGACATGGTGGCGAAAATGTCCGTATTGCCGCCAACCTTGCGCTCGTAGAGCCACTTCATCGCGGCGCGGCGGTTTTCGTCCGTATTGTCCGCCCACGATGCGAACGCATAGTTCCACTCGTCTGCGAAGGCGACTATGTTGAAGCGATCCTTCGGCGCGAGATTGGCGAGTATTTCGCCTATGGCCTTGCGGCAGGAGTTTAGGCGGTATGTGCCTATGGAGCCGCTTGTATCCATCAATATCACAAGGTCCTTGCCTGCACGTGGCAGCGGTTTTTGTGGACGGCTCGCGACCTTTACGCGGAAATACCTCGTTGAGGGATCTTCCGCATCCGTCCATGCCGTCAAATCGAGATCCACATTCTCTTTGAAACTTATCCCGTCCTGCGAATCCTTCAGTTCTTCCACCGCCGCACGCTCTCGCGCCACGAACGTTTCGCTGACCTGCGGCAGACGAGCGTTTGCGCCAGCTTTTACAGACGGCGCATCAGGTGCCGATGCATCCGCTAGGCTGCGTGCGATGATTGCCCGGGCTGCGGCGTTTGCGCCACTGCCGTCTGCCAATGCGGCATCGTCCTGGCCGTTCGCGGCAGAGTTGGAGCCGCCATCGGTGCCATCGCGCTCTGATTCTTTGCCAAGCGATTTCAACGAAAGCTCGAAAGGATCGCCAATGTCCAGCAACCCGCCGGGGCGCGACACTCCCGTGCCGTTTTTGCGTGCGGATGCGGCATTGCCCTGTGCGTCCGTGCCGTCAGCCGCTGCGAGGAAGACATCGCTTATCGAGCCTGCCGTAACGGGCGAAGGCGCCGATAAAATATCCCCGCCGATGCGCGAGAGCAAGTCGTCCGGCGCTACTGCGGGCAACGCGAGAGAGGCTTTCGCATCGGTTTTTTCGGGAGTCGCCGCAATCGTCTCCGCTTCGGGGAAGTCTGGCTCGACTGAATCAATCTCAAGCGTAGCGTCCATTGTTGGAGTTTCCGCTTCCAGTTGCGGCATGGACGAAAGCGCGGCATCTGCATCGGGCGAGAAGGGGGCGAGATCGTTTTCGAGCCGTGCGGCATCGTCCTGCAAGCGCTGCAATGCTTCCTCCGGTTTCTCGCGTTCGGCCACTGGGAAAAGTTCGGGGAAGAGATCCGGATCCAACTCCGGCACGTCGTCGCGCACGTTCACTTGCACGGTGCGATCGTCATGCATAGTGGCCGCAATGGCTTCGTCCGTAAACGTGTTTACGCGAGAATGTTTGAAAAGCACCATGCACACGCCGTGCAATGCGATAGACAATGCAAGCGCGGTAGCCCACAGTGCTACCGCACCTTCGCGTTCGGGTGTGTCCTCGTTGTCATTCACCATAGCGGGCCTTCCGTTCGGCAATGAGTTTATCCGCTTCGTCCGCGCGTCCCTTTGCACGCAGTATTTCCGCAGCGCGCTCCATCAGGCCTGGCACCACGTCGGGGTTGTCGAAGAGTGTCAAGACTAGCATCGAGTAGCGCAGTTCCGCATCGGTATCGCCGCGCAAGCGTTCGTTTTCCGCAAGTGCGGCATACGCCTCCATGCGATTGTATGCGAGGTCGTCAGCGCGTGCGCGTTCCACTGCATCGCACAATATCGTGTTTGCCTCTGCGAATCTCCCGGCCTTGCTTTCCAGTTTGCCGAGGCGCAATGCGGCTTTCACCGCATAGATCGTTTTTGCCGGCACGTCCAACGCCTTGCGGTATGCGGCCATCGCCGCATCGCCATTGCCTTTTGCTTCGTTGGCCGCGCCGAGCGCGAACGCCGCCGCCTGTTTCCACGTGTCGTCCGCACCGTCTGCAACTTTTGCCGCCGCGCTTGCAAGCGTCAATGCCGCATCCGCATTCCCGCGTTCGAGGTCGTATTCGGATTGCTTCACCAATGCGGATGCGGGAATGCGCTTTTCGGTTTCCGTGCCTGCGAGCGCCGCCAGCAATGCCGACGCTTCCTCGAATGCGCCTCGCGTTTGCATGAGCAACGCCATTTCGAGTTTTGCCTCCCTCACGAAATCCGTTGCCGTTTTCGTATCGCCGGCGTTGGCCGTGGCAAGCATGTTTGCGAATATCGCCTCCGCTCCAGGAGCGTCGCCGGAGGCTCTCATAGCCACGGCGCGGCGGTACATATTCTCCGTTTTTGCGGCGCGGGAGGGGAAGCGTGTTGCAAGCTCCGCATAACTTCTTGCGGATGAAAGAGTTTCGCCGCCTTTCAACTCAGCCGCCGCGCGCGCCTCCAGTGCTTGCGCGGCGTAGACGGAATCGGGCGCGATCGCGAGAGCCTCGCTCCACGCTCTGCGTGCCGCAGCGAGATCCTCCATGCGCAAATGTGCAATGCCTTCCATGAACGCCGCACGCGCCGCGAGTGCGCCATCGCCCTTGGTTTTGGCGGCGGCTAAAGTTTTGCCGGCCCATTCCACTGCCTTGCGCCAATCCTCTTTGGCCACTGCGGCATCGAGCGCGAACGCGCACACCGTAGTGGCGATCTCCTGCGGCCAATCTCCGCGAGATGCCGCTGTTTCGAGTATGGCATCGTGGTCGCCGGTTTTCGAGGCGATTTCCATCAGTTGCAGTGCTAGGCGCGGAGCGTATTTACCGCCGGGAAATCTCTTTATGCTGTCTTCGCAGACTCTGCGCGAATCCTCCGTCCTGCCAAGTTGCGCCAGCGATACCGCCTGTATGAAAAGCCCTTCCTCGCTGTTGCGGCCTATGGATTTGGCAGCCTCGAACGCATCCGCGTAATGTTGCGCGCGGAACTGCGCCCATGCGCGATACACATTTGCCTGTGCATCACGCGCTCCGTTCGGATAGAGCCTGTGCAATTCGCCGAACGTGCTTGCCGCATTCGTCCACGCCTGTGCACCGTAGTTCAATACGCCGGAGAAATACAACGCTTCTTCGCGGACGCGATCGGACGATGCAGGATCGTATGCCAGATTCGCCGCTTCTATCAATGCCTGCTTGCGCGCATCCTCGCCGCCTTCGTCCGCCAGTAGCGCCACGAAGCGCAACGCCGCAATATGCCCGGTGTTGGAGGCGCGATCGAGTTCCATCGCCTTGCGGAACGAATCTTTTGCATCCGCTGCCGCGCCGGATTGCTCTTGCACTTCGCCGAGGCGGTAGAGCGCGGTTTGGCGGATCTGCCTTTCAGCATCGCTCCTGTCTAGTGCTTTCAATAGAGCAATACGCACCGGAGCTTCGTTTTCCAGCATGGCGGCGTTGAGCCGTGCATAGTCGCTCCATTTCGAGAGCGGATGTTCTTTGACCACGTAATTATAGAAGCGTTTTGCGTTTTCCTTTTTCCCCTGCCGGCGTTGTACTTCGCCGAGGCGGAAGAGCACTTCGTCCTGCGGATATGCGGCATCGCGCACCATCGAGACGTATTCGGCGTACGCCTCTTCCATCATTCCCCGCCGGAACAACGCATTGGCGAACGCCAACTGATCCGCCGCATCCGCACCTGTTGCGAGTACCGGCATCAACAGCACGGCTGCTAGGCTACAGACACCGCATGCCGACAACCTCCGCCGGCGGTTTTCAACACTTGAACTGGCAAATGGCATGGACGGCATTACTTCTTTGCATCCTGCATCGCCTTGGAAATAGCGAGCATCCTGTCGCCGAGATCCTCGAACGTGACATCTGTGGAATATATGTCCTTGTAATAGGCGTATGCTTTTTCCAAATCTCCCTGCGCCTCTGCGCAGAGCCCCAGTTGATAGACGATTTTTTTCTTGAGGTCGTCCATAGTGGGGATTGCGTCGCGCGCCGCTTCCAGCTGCATCACGGCCATGTCCGTCTTGTCCGTGGCGATGAAGCACATTGCCATGTAGTAGAGTGCCCACAGGCGGTCTTTGGGGCTCTTCTGCGCAAGCTGCAGATGCGTGAGAGCGTCGTCGTAGTATTGGAAGTCATAGAGCAGCACGCCAAGGTCGTAGCGCAGTTTGAGATCGTTGGGATAGCGTTCCACGCGCCCGACGAGGTCTTCGTACTTGAATTGCACCTTCTCCTGCTCGAGCGCCTGTGCGGTTTCTTCGTCGCCGG
>JAFVCR010000007.1 GCA_017479035.1 Kiritimatiellia bacterium
CCCCCCCCTCAATTTTCGTGTATTTCGTGTATTTCGTGGTTAAAAGCCCCCCCACACACACACGAAGCCCTCAAAGCCTCCGAAAACTTTGTGTCCTTCGTGGTTGAAATACGCGCCACTTTGTCAGCGGGCGAGCCAGCCGCCGTCGCATGCGTATGTAAAGCCCGTCACATAGTCGCTTGCGGGAGATGCCAAAAACACGCACACGCCCTTGAGATCGTCCGGCGTGCCCCAGCGTCCTGCGGGGATTCTATCCACAATCGCCTTGTTGCGCTCGGGATTGGCGCGGATCGGCGCGGTGTTGTCCGTTGCGATATATCCCGGTGCTATCGCGTTCACGCAAATCCCGTCCTTGGAAAGTTCATTTGCCATCAGCATGGTGAGCGACTTTATCCCGCCTTTCGCCGCCGCGTATCCCGGCACGAGTATCCCTCCCTGGAACGACAGCATCGATGCTATGTTGATTATCTTGCCGCCCTGCCCCTGCTTCACCATCTGCCTTGCCGCCGCCTGCGAAAGGAAAAACGGCGTGGAAAGATTGATGGATATTACATCGTTCCAATTCTTCGCGCTATGCTCGGTGAACGGCTCGCGGCGGATGATCCCCGCATTGTTCACCAGAATGTCGAGCCGCCCGAGTTTCGCCACCGTCTCTTCCACTATCGCTCCGGAAAGTTCCTCTCCCTTGGAAAGATCCGCCTTTATCGCAATCGCCTTGCGCCCCAACGCTTCGATTTTCGCAACAGTTTCCGCCATGTCTATCACGTCCACCACCGCAATATCCGCGCCTGCTTCCGCAAGACCTATTGCGTACGCCTGGCCGATGCCGCGCCCCGCACCTGTCACGATGGCCGTTTTGCCGTCGAGTTTGAACTGATCGAGTATCATTTGTTTTTCTCCTTCGATTTGTCGAAATGGTCGCGAACATATCCGTGCCAGGCACCGGCGGTCGCAAAACGTCCGCATTCCGTGCCGTCCGCACCGGCGAACACGGCAAGAACCGTGCGCCCCGCATCGTCTGCGCCAAGCGGTTTTGTGATTATCATCTTTGCTCCGTTGGGTTCGTCCGCTATTGCAAGCGCGGCGTTCTCGCCGGGTATCGCGTAGATTGCACTCATGCGCGAAGCCTCCGCTCCTTCTCGGGCGTGCGGTGCCTCGAACAGCGACACTATAAACCTCTCTGCATCCACCGCCACATCGCCCGCATGTTCGCGCGCCGGGTTCAAATCAAGCCCCACTCCCACTTCAAGCCCTTGCGTTGGCACGTCTTTGGAAAGGCTTACCGTTTCACGAAATAGCGAAGACCCCTTCTCTAGCGCGATGCCAAGCGTCATCGTCCCGCCGAACGGCAGTTTGTAATCAAGCTCGAATGCACATCTCTCCCTGGAGTTTTCAATTATGCGATACGCCACCCAGTTGCCGTAGTCCGCCAGCCATTCGCCGTTTCTGCGGAACGCCACGCCGCCCACGCCGCGCCCCGACCCCACTGCGTAATCGTCCAAAATGCCTTTGTGCGGCGTGATATGCCAATTCCCCGCAAAATCGTGTATCTGCAGAAGTTCCCCGCAGGAAATCGCGGCATTCGGCAGTTTGCTAAAAACGTCTATCCCGCTCCAGTTGTGCTCATCTCCCGGCCCGTACGCACGGAAGCCCACGCGCTCGTTCTCCCAATAGAAATCGTTTGCCCTCTCCGGTGCCTCGCCGCACCTGCAATCGCCCGCATCGCCATCCGCCCGCACCGCAACCGCCGCACACAAGAGTGCGCAATATGCCAATCGAAGTTTCATACCGCCATTCTACTGCATCGAATATGTTTGCGCAATCCCATTAACGGGGGATGCGTCCGAATACATCAGCCACCACGCCAACAACGCCAGCACCGCCGCCACGAAAATTATCAAGATTATCCGCTTTACGATGAACCGCAACACCACAAGCACGGCGATGGCCACCCCGATGCAAATCCAGGTGTCCCCGTTCGGCAGCGACCTCAAAAAATCCACTACACCATCCGCCGCCGCGAAAATGCCAAATCCATTCGCCATACCACGCAATTATACCACATCCCCGCCCATCCTGCAAGCCAAATGCAGTGTGCAGTTTGCAGTGTGCAGTGTGCAGTTTGCAGTTTGTAGTTTTTGTCAACGCACAGCCGCAGAGATGCAGAGACACGAGAGTTTTGTCATGTTGTGCGTCGTCTGCCCCATATATATGCGGTGTCTGCCCCCTATGGGGACGCGGGCGTCTCGCCCGCGGTCAGTAGGTTGCAGTTTGCAGTGTGCAGTTTGCAGTTCTTGGTAGAAATGTCCACCCCCCACTGCGTCCTGTGGGGACGCGGGCGTCTCGCGCGCAGTTTGCCCGCAGTTTACCCCTCTTTTTTCTTGTATTTCGTGTATTTC
>JAFVCR010000041.1 GCA_017479035.1 Kiritimatiellia bacterium
CGCTTCACCCTCGAACTGCGTGAACCAAAACCCTGTGCCGCGCTGGATTTTGTTATTATCAAAAGTTGTGAAAGACGGGTCTGCATCGCCGTGCCACACCACGCGCGGCTCGCCGTTTTCGTCAACAATTTTTGAAACGTTTTCTGCTCGCTTGACTTTTTCCGCAAGTTTTGCTATTATTTCTGCGGAAGTTTTCTGATGTGGACGCTCTGTCCCGCTTTCGGGATTGTCCGGCGTTAAGATACCGTCAGAGGCTTCTGTTTCAATCGCTTCAACAGTGTATATCCTGTTGTCCGTTGCGTCGGTATATTCCTTGACGCTCAATTTCGCTACATACACCCCGCCGTCAAACATGAACGGCGCATACAGCCTGTGCATTGTCTTGACGTTAGGCTTTTTGCCGTCTTCGCGCTCCATCTCCTCGGATGCGGAAAACAACTGTTCCAGATTCGCCACCGCCGCAAGATGCACCCGCAAAGACGCGGACTTGCCTACCGCCTTGCCGCTCATCATCTTTTCGCGGCTCTTTCCCGACAGCGTCGCAGTCAAACCGTCCTTGCTTGTCAACGGCTTGCCAATCAATCCGTCCAGCACAACACGCGCCGCCTCGTAGGTGTCGGCGGTATTGGAAAGTGTCGCCTCGGCTAGGGTTTCCCAATCGCCGAACCAACGCTTGAAATTCGGAGTGCGCACCTGCACCCATTGCCGCTCGGTCAAATTGGTGGGCTTGCCGTTGGGGGCTTTCATCCAGCCGGGCTTTTTCGTGCCGTCCGCATTGGTGTAGCGGCGCACGACCGCGCCGTATTGCCTCTTGGTTTCCTCCGCGTCCTTCGCCGCGACGCTCCATCTGCCGCCCGGAACTTTGTTCCCTTCCATGTCCGCAGTGCGCCGGGCTTCCAAAACCTCCGCAAGAGTTCTAGGCTTTCTGCCCCACAAGTCCTCTGTTTCGGTATTCTCCCCCATTGCCGTCGTCACGACCTCGTGGAGAACGTCGCGGATGAATCCTTGCGCCCTCTCCTGCCCTGCGGCACTTTCCTCGTCCTCTTTGTTGAACGAGCGCATCTCGCGGCTTTTCGCGAGAAGGTCTGCGATTTGTTTCGCGGGTTTGGACATTTCCCCGAAAAGACTGCCCTGCGCGTTGTAGTCCTTCCACGACGTGCCGCGCCAAAGCCGCCTGTCTTTGCCGGACTTGCGCCGCGCCTCCTCGTCCTCCCTGCGCCAACGCGTGTATTCGGCTATCGCCTCTTTCAATGCGGGGCGAAGGTCGTAGATTCCCTTTGTCGGGATGTCGGCAAGGTGCAGCAATTCGCTCGCCGCCGCTTTCAATGCGTGATATTCGTTCTCCGCGTCAAGTTCCCGCGTCTTGTCTATGAAGTCCCATGCCTCGCCTCCGGCTTCGCTTGCCCCCAGAAGGTCAACCATCACGGCGCGGCCGATGCGCTCCTTGCCCTCGCGGGTGAGGTTGTGGTTCTTGTCGAACATACCGTCGGTGTCGCGCAGCGTCCGGGAGATAGTCCCCAGAGCCGATGCGCTCGCCTCTTCGTCAAGAGTGCCGTCTCTGCGCCACACAAGCGCACCCAACGCCTCCGTGCCGCGCAATGCCTTTGCGTCGCTTGCGGCGACGGTTGCGGCAGAAAGTTTGCCCTGCGGGGCTTCGTTGGCCATGTCCACAATATCATAGACGCTCAACTCGTGCGGCTTGTCTGCGCGGTTGTCCTCGATGCGCTTCAACTCGAAATGCACGATCGGGTTTTTCACGCCGTCGGGGATTTCAAGGCCGTGTTCCTCGGCCATGCGCCTCATGTGCGCGGCAAGTTCCTCTCCGTGGCCGCGCTCGAAGGCAAGGGCAAGACCCGTTGCGCGGGCGTTGCCGATGAAAACGTCCCCGCTGCCGTCCGATGTAGTCCAAATCATGCCGTTTGCGGCGGACGACTGGATTTGCGCGGCTTGGAGCGGGTCGGGGTTTTCGGCTATTTTCTGTATTTTGGCGGCTCTGTCCTGTCCGTCGTCAACGCGGTTTTGCAGTTTGGGGTCTGTAAGACGCCTTTCGGGGTCTTCCTTGTAGGAAGTGCGCAGCGCGGACGCGTCGGAAACCTTCAATTCTCCGATGATGTAAACGCCGTCTGCGGCCTTTATGCGGTAGAATTTCGCCCCCGGCTCGCCGGGAGACGCCGGATTTTCCGCAGAAGTCCCCGCCCCCGTGCGATTTGGCTTGACATTTCTCCTGTTTTGTGCTACACTTGCGGCGTTGTTGTTTCCATTATTAACGGAGGTTTTATTTATGTCCTTCTGGATAAACGAAAAAGAGGGCGTGGGGTTTGAAACCGGTGAGGCGGGATGGTGCAAATGGTCTCCCAAAAGCAACTCTTTCAGCCTTCCAATGACTTCTGCTGAAATGCGAGCCGTTCCTACTCCTTGCACACGCGTGAGCGAAGATAAAGCAGTAGCCTTTGCCCGTTCCCACGCCGCAGCCTGATATTTGGCGGCGTTTGTTTTATTGTGAGAGTATATGCCTACCTCGATGTCGTGCAGAGCAGCGGCAAGTTCTTTGCATAATTCATCGTCTTTTAGCGCATCCGATTCAAGAATCCTCTGGAAGTCGTAGAGTTCGTGGCCGCCGCGATTGAATTTCGCATCGTTCACGTCCTCGTCAACAATGATAATCTCGCCGATCCCGCCGTTTGCAAAGCGCACTGAAACCTTTACGTCCCAATAACCGCCCTCGCCGGGGTCTGAAAGGCGCTTTATGCGGGCAATCTCCGCGCCTTGCGGAAGGTTCTTGCGGATTGCCTTTATCGCGTCGGCCAAGTCTCCGTTTGACGGCAGCGCGATAGTTCCGCCCGTCAAATCAACGACCCTGCCCCAGTCGCCCTCGTAGTCGTGCGCGGCTTTGTCCCTTGCGCGTTCGCGGCCTTTCAAGCCCTTGCGCATCACGGCCGTGCCTCCGGCTTTCGCCGCCGCCTTTTCCACTATGTCGCGCAGCAGAGGCTCATTCTCTGCGGCGCATTCTCTTCGCCCTCCATCTCCGTCGAACGCGAAATCTTTTTCCCTTCTAACTTTTTGCTTGATTTTTACGGTTAGATATGGTAAACTTATGACAAACGCCCATATTAGGGCGAAACGGAGCAACATAAAATGCCTTTGTCAATGATGGAAGTAGGTTCCAAGCACCGCATCTGCGCGATCAGCGGCAACGACTCGGTGCGCAAGCATTTAGGGGATTTGGGGTTCACGGAGGGTGCGGAGGTGACTATTATCGCCGCAGTTGACGGCAATCTGGTTCTTGGCATCCACCAAAGCCGCGTGGCCATAAACCGCGACCTCGCAATGAGAATTCTCGTATAAGGAAACGGCATTTGGCGGAAGCTGCGCAAAGAGTTCCGCCGGTTCTGCATTAAAAAGTTTTGTCAGGAGTAGTACCGAAATGAAGACACTGAAAGACATACCGATAGGCGGCACGGCAACGATCGTGCGTCTGCACGGCGAAGGGCCGGTCAAACGGCGCATTATGGACATGGGCATCACCAAGGGCGCGGAAGTGACCGTCCGCAAAGTGGCTCCCATCGGGGATCCGCTCGAAGTTACCGTACGCGGGTTCGAGCTCAGCCTCCGCAAGGCCGAAGCGGCTCTCATAGAAGTTGCGTAATTTTTTGCAAGGAGAGTTAGATATGTCTATCAAAATCGCCCTTGCGGGCAACCCCAACAGCGGCAAGACGACGCTTTTCAACGCGCTTACCGGCTCCAACCAGTACGTCGGCAACTGGCCCGGCGTGACAGTAGAAAAGAAAGAAGGCGGGCTTAAAGGCCACAAGGACGTGGTCATCCAAGACTTGCCCGGCATCTATTCTCTTTCGCCGTATTCCATCGAAGAGAACGTCTCGCGCATGTATCTCGTGCAGGAGAAGCCCGATGCTATTCTCAACATCGTGGACGGCACGAACATCGAGCGCAACCTCTACCTCACCACGCAGCTCGCCGAACTTGGCCGTCCGTTGGTGATTGCCGTCAACATGATGGATCTCGTTGACAAGAGCGGCGACAAGATCGATTTCGCCAAAGTGGGCAAACTCCTCGGCGCAGAAGTCATAGGCATCAGCGCACAGCGCGGCAACGGCTGCCAGGAAGCGGCGGAGAAGGCCGTGGAACTCGCCAAGGCCGTTGCGAAGAAAGAAGCCCCCCACGTCTTTACCGGATCAGTGGAACACGCCATCGCGCACATCGAGGAATCCCTCCAGGGCAAGGTGCCGCAGGAGGCGATCCGCTGGTACGCAATCAAGGTGTTCGAGCGCGACAAGAATATCCTCGCCGCACTCAAACTCGATGACGCCCTCGCCGCGCACCTCGAGCAGCACATCAAGGACTGCGAGAAGGAACTCGATGACGATGCCGAGGCCATCATCACCTCCCAGCGCTACGCCTACATCCAGAAGATCATTGCCGATGCCGTAGTGAAGAACAAAAAGAACGCCGCTCGCGTTTCCCTTTCCGACCGCATCGACCGGTTCGTGACGAACCGCATCCTCGCGCTGCCGATCTTCTTCCTTTCGCTCGTTGCCATGTACTGGCTTGCCGTTTCCGACGGCGGTCCCGGCACTGTCTTGACCGATTGGGCAAACGACGGCTTGCTCGGCGACGGCTGGTTCCTACCCTTCACCCAGCACGAATACGCAAGCCCCGAAGGCACTGCCGATGCAGACAAGCCTTGGTTTGAAGGCATGGACTTCGACACCGCCTCCGAGGAATACGAACCCCACGAAAAGAACATCGAAGCGTGGGAAGGCGCATACAAGGACGCTTTCGATGAAAAATTCGGCGAAGGCAAGTATGACGAAGCTCTCGCAGACTTCAACGAAAAAGCCGAAAAGGAATTCAAGCCCGAAAATGAAGGCGACGAGTTCGAGGCTAGCGAGTTCGAGGTTTTCGCAGGATGGCTCGACCCCGCAGAAGTGACTGCAGAAGCGTGGCTTGAAGACGAAGACACGGGTGAAGTCCTCGCCGGCGAATACAAGGTCGGCGAAGACGGCAAGATCGAAGTCGAACGCTGCGAATGCGAAGAGGACGCACAAGAGGAATGCAAGCACGAAGACTTGAAGTGGGTCTGCACATACAAGATGTATGAAGCCTCCAAGGAAGTGCAGGAACTCGACGAAGGCGACTTCGGCGTGTGGATTCCCGGCCTTGCCGCCGCTGCGGAAGGTTGGGTCGAGTCCGCCGGCATCGAAGGTCTCGCCGCTGCTCTCATCAACAACGGCCTCATCGGCGGTGTCGCCACGGTGCTCGGCTTCGTGCCCGTCATTGCAATCGTGTTCCTTTTCCTCGCGTTTCTCGAGGACTGCGGCTACATGGCGCGCGTGGCGTTCATCATGGACCGCATCTTCCGCTCGTTTGGGCTCTCCGGCAAGTCGTTCATCCCGATGCTCGTGGGCAAAGGCTGCGGCGTGCCTGCCGTCATGGCCGCACGCACGATCGAGAACGTCCGCGACCAGCGCATGACCATCACCCTTTGCACCTTCATGCCTTGCGGCGCGAAGACGGTCATCATCACGATGTTCACCGCCGCGTTCTTCCGCGAATACTGGTATGTGGCGGCGTTGATGGACATCCTCGGCGTTGCGATAATCGTCCTCGGCGGCATCGCTCTCAAGAAGAGCCGCTGGTTCGCCGGCGAGGCCGCACCGTTCGTCATGGAACTGCCCGCTTATCACCTCCCGACTCTCGGCAACATCCTTCGCCACACCTGGACGCGCGTCCGCGCCTACGCCATCAAGGCAGGTACTGTGATCTTCGCGGCTTGCGTCGTGCTTACGTTGATGATGACGTTCGACTGGCACCTCAACGTTCTTGAAGAAGAGCAGATCGGCGAATCGATCCTCGCCTCCATCGGCAACTCGATCGCGTGGCTCTTCGCGCCGCTCGGTTTCGGCACATGGCAGGGAGCCACTGCCACGCTTTCCGCCGAAATCGCCAAGGAACAGGCCACCGCCACGCTCGCAATGGTCGCCGGCGGAGACGGTTCCACAATCCAGAACGTGGTCGCTCTGTTCAAAACATTCTCGCCGTTCCCGGCGATGAGCGCGCTCTCCTTCATGCTCTTCAACCTGTTCGTGCCGCCGTGCCTCGTGGCCATCGTCAACACGTTCAAGGAAATGGGCAGCGCGAAATGGGGCTGGTTCGCAACGATATTCCAGTTGTTTGTGGGCTACGTCATCGCGCTCAATGCGTTCCAGATCGGCGCACTCCTCACCGACAGTTCCCTCCTCTCGACGGGCAACTACATTGCCCTCGCGGTCGCGGCTGTCATCGACCTCTTCGTGCTGTGGGCGATATTCCGTCCCGCGCCGAAACGCACGGTGGTGGCGTAAGATGAACGCCTCCTCTGCAGCAGTCCTCGCGGTAATCGCGCTCCTCTTCGCCGCCGTTGCGGTGAAGATCGTGCGCGACCGCCGCGCTGGGAAATCCTCTTGCGGGTGCGGTTGCGCTTCCTGCGGCGGCGCTTGCAAGGGAAGATGAGATTTGGTATAATGACGCTGTCAGCCACGTGCTGCAGTTCAATAAAAGGAAAAAGAGAAAAATGAATGCAAAAAGCATGATCGCCGCTATCGCGGCTACCTGTGCGCTCGGTGCCATCGCAGATGCGGATGTGCCGGAGACTGTTGCAACGCCCGCGCCTGTCGATGGCCAGGCCGTGGCGGAAGCGAATGCGGACGATGAAGACGAATTCCCCGTTTCGGTCGAGTTCGGTGTCGCGTTCGATTCCAAGTACATGACATACGGCGTGGTTGACG
>JAFVCR010000042.1 GCA_017479035.1 Kiritimatiellia bacterium
CCAAAATCCGAGATAAGCATGTCTCGTCCAAGTGTAAGAGTGCGTAAAGGAGCATACTCTGCCCCCCCCCTTCGGGGCTTATTTTTTGCTTTGTCTGTACCGGGGGTTCCGCTGCGCTCCACCCCCGTCTGTAATCTTATCGCTCCTTCGGGGCTTGCTAGTGTATCCGTAGCCGTGAAGCGGCGTAAGAATACAGACGGGGGTGGAGCGCAGCGGAACCCCCGGCATGGACAACCGATTTATATAGCCCCGAAGGGGCGGCAGAATGTAGCATATGCTACTACCTATTGCATTCATCCGCCCCTGCGCCATTGACAACGCTCCATGCTGGAACGTCCCGTCCGCCTCATCAAAAAATCCGGGATAAGGGTGTTCACGAACAGGGCTTGACACGCAATGAGATTATCTCTATAATAGGTGCGATGAAACTTACAATACCTCTCGTTGTTTTGTGTTTTGCGGCAGCGGCGGCGTTTGGTGCCGCGCCGTTTGAGGATGCCTGCTCGCCGCTGGAATCGAATCCGGCAAGAGGCGCGGCCGGCGGCGGATGGCATGTCTTGAAAGAAGACGGTAACAAACCGGGCGACCCCAAGGGTTTCTGCTCTTGGTTGTGGGACATAGGCCATTTCTCCGCCGGCAACGAATACAAAGGCAAACTGCCGCCGCCGGAACGCATCGGCGGCAGAGACATCCCGCTTACGGACGATGCGCTGGACTCCATACGGCAGACGTTCGCCAACGCCCGCGCCAATGGTGCAATGATGATTGTGCGTTTCGGCTATACATGGAGCGATGCCTGCGGGTGTGAGCCTTCAAACTTCGACACGCTGCTTGCGCACATTGCGCAGATCGGCGGCGTGATGAAAGACTACGGAGATGTTGTTCTGGCAGTGGAATGCGGAATGTGCGGGCCGTGGGCGGAGATGCATTCAAGCAATTATCTTGCGCCGGAGCATAAAGTAAAACTGATCGATGCCTGGATGGCCGCGCTGCCGAAAAATGTCGCGCTGCTCGTGCGCAGTCCGTCGTGCGTGGTGGAGTATTCGGGGAAAGATTCGGAGACGTTCATGAAACTCGTGCGCAGCGGCAAGTACTATGAAAAGCAGCCGGCGCAGCGCAGAATCGGCATGTACAACGACGGCTATCTCGGCACAGAATGGGATTACGGGACATGGCCCGGCGGCAAAAATTCTTTCACCCGTGCGCAAGGCGTGGAATACCTCGAAGCGCGGCGGAACGTGCCATACGGCGGTGAACTGGCGTATATAGGCGATGGCGAGGCGCACAAGGTAAAACTTTTCGACACGAAAGAATACAATATCGTGGAGGAGTGGTACAGGACGCATCTATCCTACCTGCGCAACATAAACGGCAAGAGCGAGTCTCTGCCGCGCCGCATAGGGGAACTTTCCTTTTCGCACGAATACGACTTTGCGGGAATGCCGGATTTGCACGAATGGTACGGCAAGGATCTGCGCTTTTTCATGCGCGAGCACATGGGCTATCGCTTCGTTATACGCGGCGCAAAAGTCATGCGCGACAAGATCGAGGTCTCCATAGAAAATACGGGTTTCGGGCATCTATTGCTAAAGAGCGCGGGTGAACTCGTGGTGGGCAAAAAGTCCATCCCCGCAAAACTTGATTTGCGCACGCTGAAGCCCGGCGAGACGCGTGCGTTCACTATCCCGATACCTAAAAGCGCGCAGGAGATTGCGCCCAAGGTTGCGCTACGGCTCAAACTCGCAACGCCTGCCGAGCAGGAGATAAAATTTGCAAACGATGCGTTGTGGGACGATTCGCTTGCCGCATTCGCACTTCCATCAAAAGGAGAAAGAAAATGAAGAACATTCTGCCCGTTTTGTCCATAGTGCCTCTACTGGCGTGCGCGGAAATACCGCACCGCGCCGAAACACCCACAATGGGATGGAGTTCTTGGAACACATACCGCGTGAACATTTCGGCAGACCTCATAATGCACCAGGCCGATCTGTTGAAGTCGCTCGGCCTCGATAAATGCGGCTATACATATATCAATATAGACGACGGCTTTTTCGGCGGGCGCGATGCCAACGGCCGCTTGAAACCGCATCCCAAACGTTTTCCCGATGGTTTGACGCCGGTCGTGGAACATATCCACTCGCTCGGTTTGAAAGCGGGCATATATTCCGACGGCGGCGAGAACACCTGCGGATGCTATTGGGACAAGGATGAACTGGGCAAGGGCGTGGGCTTCTGGCAGCACGACCTGCAGGATGCGGATTTCTTTTTCAAAGACCACGACTTCGATTTCATCAAGATCGACTTCTGCGGCGGACAGGCCTACGACAACACCGCACACGAGGACATGGACGAGCGCGAACGCTACACCGCCATCCGCCAAGCGATCGATTCCGTCAAAAAAGGCGTGCGCATCAATGTGTGCCGCTGGGACTACCCCGGAACGTGGGTGCGCGAAATCGGCTCGTCGTGGCGCATCTCGCACGACATCAACCCCACATGGGGTTGCTTGAAGGACATAATAAAACAGTCCCTCTATCTCCATCCCTACGCCGCCCCCGGTGCCTACAACGACATGGATATGCTTGAAGTCGGGCGAGGACTCTCGCCGGACGAAGACTACACGCATTTCGCGCTTTGGTGCATGATGTCGTCTCCGTTGCTCATTGGGTGCGATTTGCAGAATCTCGTTGACAAGCCGGATCTTTACAATCTTCTCTCCAACCGCCGGCTCATTGCACTCGATCAGGACACCGCCGCGCCGCAGTCATATGTTGCCAAGCGCGAAGGCGATGCGCTTGTTCTCGTGCGCGATGTCAAGGTTCCCTTCGGTCTCGAACGTGCTTTCGCGCTTGTGAATCTTTCGGACAAAGACCACCGCCTGTCGTTCGATTTTGCGGACATCGACCTCGGCGGCGAAACATTCGCCATCACAGATCTCAAGGACGGCGCAGAGCGAACCGTCTCCGGCAAAAACTTTGCCGCCACGCTGCGTCCCCACGAGACGCAAGTCTATATCGTAAAAGCACCCGAACGCCTTGAACGCCGCATCTACGAGGCCGAAGACGCATTCCTTACTTCGTATCAGGAACTGCACGATGCGGAGAAAGCGCACACCGGCACGTACGTCCCGATGAGCGAAGCATCCGGCGGCATGGTTGCGGGTTTCCTCGGCGGACGCGCGGACAACGATCTCGTATGGGAGCAGGTATGGTCGAAGAACGGCGGCTCCTATTCCGCAACCATCCATACGTTTGCAGAGGAGGATGGAGAATTATCTATAGACGTAAACGGCATTCCCTGCAAGATGGCTAAAGTCTCGCCAGCGAAAGCATCCGTCGTGTTTGACGTAACGCTGCGTCCCGGCATCAATCGCATACGCATCCACAATGATTCCGCGCCGCTCCCGCCCATCGATCGCATGGATATTGCTCCGCAGCGCTGATTCCGTTCCGCTTTGCCACGTAACCGCGCAGGTAATATCTGCCATAATCGCTTCATACAAAACGGTTCCGTTTTGTATGAAGCAAGACTAGAAGTGGGCAAATATATCGCCTCCAAGAGGCTGTTTTTCGTATAATCGCAACACTCGATAGTATTGATCCGCCTGTTCGCCAAGCCTTGTTTCCACAGGCTTGGCATTCGCTTTCGTATAGTTTTGTTGCAACGTCCAGTAGAATGGAAGAAATTTTAAGAGCTTGAATTTTAATTTCAAGAGCTTGAATTTGGTATTCCAAGGGCTTAAAAATAAATTTTAACCTCTTGAAATGACAAATCCAAGGGCTTGAAATTTATTTTTAAGCCCTTGAAATTCCGAAGGATGCCTTGTATCGATGTTGAAAACGGGAAGGGGAATGGGGTTTTACAGGCAAAAAGGCTTTTTTATGCCATGATTCGTGTTGTTCTCGATTTTTGTGGATATACGCCTAAATACGGCGTAGCGATTCCAAGTGGGAATGGAATGTCATCTTAAAATGCCCGTATTGCAGTATTATACGGATAATCGGCGGACATGCTGTTCTACTTGGTACACCACCTGCGCTATAATCTATCGGCGATTCAAGTGGTGGGTCCTGAGGGACTCGAACCCCCAACCAGCGGAGTATGAGACCGCAGCTCTAACCAATTGAGCTAAAGACCCGTCCGTCGTTGGTGCCCCTGAGAGGACTCGAACCTCCTACCCACTGCTTAGAAGGCAGTTGCTCTGTCCAGATGAGCTACAGGGGCGCAACTGAATGATGGCATTCTACCACACTTCTTGTGAAAATACAAGCATAAAGTGCACTCAGCGGGTTCCGCAGATGTATTTCTGCGCCTTTGCGGACTAAGCCCCGCAGAACGCCGCAGAGAGCGGAGGGGAAACTGCGGCGGAGGAGTTGAAGAGCCGCATCGATGCGGCGTTGAATACGGACAAGGCAAAGGGCGAGGTGGCCAAACGCAGGGAGGTTGTGCCGCTGGGGAATATGCCGGAGAGCCTTGTGGCGATCGGGTTGCCGTCCGCCCCGGTGGAGACGCGGGTTGACATAATAAGGAAACTCAACAAATCGCACTCCTTGACGGCGCAGCAGATAGCGGAACTGCCCGGACGTATCGCCGACCCCGTTGCCGTATTCAAGGACGGCGAGAGTTATATAATACTTACCGACTTGCAAGCACCCGTTAAGGACGGTGCGCAAAAGCCGGTGATGGTGGTGTTGCGGGCGATTGAAAAAGCGAACGGCGAGAAGGTTTTTCTTGCCAGTGCCTACGCACGGGAGGCGGCCAATGAAAACAAATATGAAAAAATTGCCGCATCGGCGGATTCGCTGTTGTATCTGGATGAAAAACGTATTGCCGCCTTGGGGCTTGAAGAGCGGACAATCTCAACGCTAAACAGTCAAGCAAGCGGCAATAACACCGCCAATCTAGCAGAAAACGGCGAAAAAGTCAAGCGCGAGGCGCACGTGAAGAACCTTGCCGAAAACACCGGCGAAGTCTTCACCGACGGCAAGGATACGATTGAATTTCTGGGGTTCGACCACAACGGGCAATACCGCATACGCGCAAACGGCACGGAAGAGCGCATTGCCGACATCGGAAAGATACAGAGCGTCTTCGCGCCCGGCGGCAAATGGCGCAGACTTGAAGGAAAGGAAAAGCGCGACCATCTCCAAAAATCCGCCGAGGCTAGATTCCCCGGCTTCAAATACACAAACAATTTCGACGTTGTAAAGGCGACGAGCATTGCCGCATGGGGCGGCGCAGACCCCGAAGAGGGCGGCGACCAGATGCTTGCGGATCTGCTGCAGATTGTCCGCAAGCAAGGGCATTTGCTCCCGAAGCCGCGCCGTTGGAACGACTGGCGGCGGGCTGTCGGGCAATGGCGGCGGCACGGACACCACCAAGTCCCCGGCGCAAGTGCGCCAAACTCCAAATTCCCCACCTTCGACGACTATCATGTGACGGGCGACGGTGAAATCCTTGACGAGCTTTTGGCGATAGCGGACGATAAAAGCGCAATCAATTTGATTTTCGGCACGGGCAAGGGCGTCAGGCACGGTTCGCCCGACGAAGCGGACTTGACAGGCAACCTTCCCGAATACTTCCATCCGACCATAGAGAAACTGGGCGCGGCGGGATTTGTGCAATACTACCTTGGCGCGGTGGCGAAATACCGCGAATGGGCGAAGCATCAGCGCAGAATGCTCACCGACCCCGAATACTACGGCGCGGCAATGGCGGAGCGATACGGCGAGAACTGGAGCGATACCTTCAACGCAAAGGACGCGGAAGCCCCGCAGAACAACGCAGAAGATTACGCTGCGGCGGCAGGTGCAGGGGCGGACGCGACCGATTTCAACGTTGACGAATTGGAAAGCGGTTTGGAGCAGTGGGACGCGACCGATTTCAACGTTGACGAATTGGAAAGCGGTTTGGAGCAGTGGGACGCGACCGATTTCAACGTTGACGAATTGGAAAGCGGTTTGGAGCAGAGGGACGCGGACTATTACAGCAACGATTACGTCCCCGACCCCTTCGACCTTATCTCTCCCCCCGAAGTCGGGAGCGAGGGTTTGGGCTCGTTCTCCGTCACGGTCAAGGACATGGAGGAGGCGCGGATACAATACAACGCGGTCGTGCGCCGCTACACGAATGCGGACGGCACGAAAAAGCCCGGCTGGATGAAAGCCCCCAACGGCAAGCCTACCAATTTGACCGAGCGGCAATGGGTGCAGGTGCGCACTCCGAATTTCAAACGCTGGTTCGGCGATTGGGAGTTGCAATTTGCAACTGCGGACGAAAACCAAGCAAAAGAAATCATAGCGGCATTGCGCAAAGAGCATAGAGAGTTCACAAACATTCTAAATGACCGCAAGGCGGAACTTAAAAGCGACTGGGGCAAAATCTTTTCCGCGAAAGCGAAGGGGCAATCTGTTTCGTTTGAAGCGCATTATGCGGCGGCGGCACGGATTGACACGCTTTTTGAAAACGGAATCAAATATGCCGAAGAAAAGCCCCGCAACAATTCGGCGGACATTGAGGCCTATGCAAAATACGCTTGCCCGTTTTCTTTCGGCGGCGAGGTTTATCTTGCGAAAATCACGGTAAAAGAATATCCGGCAAAGGCGAAAATCAAAGACGGTGTTTATTCCGTTGAGGCGTTGGTCGTTGAAAAAGCGGCAAACGGAGGAAATAATGCGGCTATCGCTAAAATAAAGGGACAGTCGCTCGACCCCGATGCCGCAAACAATCTAGCACAACTGATTGAAAATGTCAACAACGTTTCAAAAATTGTTGACGAAAACGGCGAGCCGCGCGTGGTGTGGCACGGCGATGCAGACCCGTCTTTCACAACTTTTGATAATAACAAAATCCAGCGCGGCACAGGGTTTTGGTTCACGCAGTTCGAGGGTGAAGCG